>CAZHIK010000081.1:0-15552 GCA_964532635.1 uncultured Enterobacterales bacterium | reverse complement strand
GATCGCCCTCGGGATCGAGTCGGTGGATCCTGCCCAGCTGGGCCGCCTGGGGCGCTGCCCCGACCTGCTGGCCACCGAGGCCGCCTGCCGCTGGGCCTGCGAGGCCGGCATCGCCGTGACCGCCTACTTCGTCATCGGTCTGCCCGGTGAAGCCCGGGGTGCGGGCCGGGCGGCCCTGCGCCGGGCCCGCGCCTGGGGCGCCACAACCGCTCACTTCACACTGTTCGAGCCCCTGGTGGGTTCAGAGCTCGAGGGCGCACCCAGCGCAGAACACGGTCGGGCAAGGCTGCGCCGGGCCTTGCTCTATCTCGGGTTCTACGCGCACCCCGGCCGCGCTGCCGAGGTGATGCGCCACGCCTCGGCAGGGCCGCTGGATCTGGGCGCCGCCCTGCGGCAGCTCGGACGCTGGATCGGGCCCGAGGCCGCGGGCGGCCAGGATACGGGACCTGCGGACCACCCACCGGAGACCCGATGAGCCGCCCCGTGGTCGCCGTGTCACGCTGCACCGCCTACCCGGAGGTTCAGGATGCAGTGCGCCAGGCCTTCGAGGCCCTTGACAGCCCCGATCTGCTCCGCAACCAGCGGGTGCTGCTCAAGGTGAACCTGATGCGGGGCAGCCCGCCGGAGCAGGCGCGGACCACCCACCCGGAGCTGCTACGGGCGGTCATCCGCCTGGTCCACGATCAAGGTGGAAGTGCCGTGGTCGTGGAATCCTCCGGGGTCCTGGGCTTCACCGGCGAGGTCTTCGAAGCCACGGGCACCGCCGCGGTGGCCAGGGCCGAGGGTGCACAGTGGCACAGCCTGGACGCAGGCCCCTTCCGCCGGGTGCAGGTCGAGGACCCGCTCTCGCGAGAGCTGCTGCTCCCGGAGCTGCTCTGGGAGTGCGATCTGCGGGTCTCCCTGCCCAAGCTCAAGACCCACACGCTCACCACCCTCACCGGCGCCCTCAAGAACCTGGTCGGCCTGCAGCCCGGCGCCACCAAGTGCGCCATGCACGAGCTGGCCACCACCCCCAACCAGCTGGGCCACGCGGTGGTCGATCTCGCCCAGGCCGTGCCCTTCCACCTGGGCATCGTCGATGCGGTAGTGGGCCTCGAGGGGGGCGGCAGCGCTGCGGGTCGCCCCGTGCCCCTCGGCTTCGTGGCGGCCAGCCGCGACCTGGTGGCCCTCGACGCCTGCTGCGGTGCGTTGGTGGGGGTGGAGCCCTACGAGGTGCCCACCACCACCGCCGGCCACCGCCGGGGCCTCGGCGTGGCCGATCTCGGCCACATCGAGCTGCGCGGAATCGACGGGCTCGATCCGGTCCACCGCTTCGAGCGCTCCAGCTTCGACGCCAAGCGCATCGGCCCCGTGGCCAAGGCCAGCTACCACCAGCGCGGTCGCCTCCTGGAGCCCCTGGCCGATCGACGGGTGTGCACCCGCTGCGGAGCCTGCGCCCGGGTCTGCCCCACCCGCAGCATCAGCCTGGAGCCCTGGCCGCGCATCGGGCCCGCGTGCGTGCGCTGCTTCGCCTGTCGTGAGGCCTGCCCCGACGAGGCGATGCTGCTGGCCTGCCGGCCATGGACCCGACCGCTGCTGGCCCAGCGCACCCGCGGCCTGCCCCTGCGCCACCTGGCGCCCCTCGGGCTGGGCCTGCTCACCCGCCTGGGCTTGGTGCGGTGATGCGCTCCCTCCGCCAGCGGCGCCTGCTGCTGCGCGGGGCGAGAGCCGCCGTGGCGGCCCGCCTCCGTGGTCGGGTGGCGCCACTGCACACCAGCCTGATGCTCACCCGCCGCTGCAACTACGACTGCGCGTACTGCGACCGCTGGACAGCATCGGATCTGGAGCTGGACACCTCGTCCTGGCTGTCCCTGCTCGAGCAGGCCGCCCGGGCGGGCTGCCAGAGGGTCAGCTTCACCGGCGGTGAGCCACTGCTCCGCAGGGACCTGGGGGCCCTGGTCCAGCGAGCTGCGGAGCTGGGGCTGTGGATCAACCTGAACACCAACGGCTCCCTGGTGCCCCAGCGCATCCAGGCCCTGCGCCGCGTGCACCGGGTCACCATCAGCCTCGACGGGGGCCACGAGGTCCACGACGCGACGAGAGGACCGGGAGCCTTCGCTGCCGTGGAGCAGGCCGCACGCCTGCTGCAGCGCGAGGGGCTGCCCCTGCGCTTCTACACGGTCCTGAGCCGCCGAACCCTCGCCGATCTCGAAGCCGTCCTGGCGGTGGCCGAGCAGCACGGTGCCAAGGTCTTCTTCCAGCCCAGCACCGCGCTGACCCTCGACGGCAGCGGGCCCAACCCCGAGTCCCCCGAACCCGAGAAGTACCGAGCCGCGGTGGACCGCCTGCTGGGCTGGCGACGCCAGGGCCGCCCCGTGGGCAACAGCGTCCCCGCCCTGCAGCGGCTGCGCTCCTGGCCGGTGCCCATCCCGCTGCGGTGCCAGTGGCAGCTGTTCTGCAGGGTGGAGCCGGACGGCACCCTGCGCAGCTGCGGCCGCCAGGTGGGAGGCAGCCGTCCCAACGCCGTCGATCTGGGCCTGCGCCAGGCCCTGCGCCAGCTCGAGGTGCCCGCCTGTACCGCCTGTTGGTCCGCCGCACGGGTGGAGCTGCACCTGCTGGCCGCGGGTCACCCCAAGGCCTGGTGGGAGCACCTCGGCCTGGGACGCCGAGGCGTTGCATCGAATCCCTTCCGCCGCTAACCGAGCCTCCATGCGCGTTGTCCTGATCAATCCCCGCGACACCGGCGCCGGCCGCGTCCAGCAGAAGTGCTACCCCCCCTTGGGGCTGCTCTACCTGGCCGGCGCCCTCGAGCGCGGAGGGCACACCGTCGAGCTGATCGAGGCCAACGCCTGGCAGCTGACCGACGCTCGAATCGTCCGACGCCTGCTGGCCGCCCGACCTGGCCTGGTGGGGCTGCCCCTGCTGAGCGAGACCGCCCACCAGGTCCAGGAGCTGCTCAGCGCCATCCGCCAGCGCTACCACGGGCCGGTGGTGCTGGGGGGCGTGGAGGCCACCGCGTCCTACGAGCGCGTGCTCCGGGAGCTGGCACAGGCCGACTTCCTGCTGCGGGGAGAGGCCGAGGAGAGCATCCTGGCCCTGTGCGACGCCATCGAGAGCGGCGCTGGGTTCGACAGGGTGCCCGGCCTGTCCTGGCGGCACGACGGCCAGGCCCGCCACAACCCCCGTGGCGAGCCCCCGGCCCTGAGCGCCACCCACCGTCCCGCCCGGCACCTGGTCCGGGCCGCCTACCACGGCAAGCGCTACTTCGCGCTGCTCGAACGCAGCCGCCCGACCGAGTCGGTGCTGTCGTCACGAGGCTGCCCCTGCGGCTGCCGCTACTGCTACAACCACCAGCACAGCTACCGCACCCGCAGCCCAGAGGACGTGGTGGCCGAGGTGGTGCAGGCCCAGGACCGCGGCATCCGGCACCTCGAGTTCGTGGATGACAACTTCACCCTGGTCCGCGGCCGAGCCATGCGCATCTTCGAGCTCATCGCCCGGGAGGCACCCGGCCTGCGCCTGGTGGTCAAGAGCCGCCCCGAGGCGGTGGACGCCGACCTGCTGGCCGCAGCACGGCGCGCCGGAGTCTACCAGGTCAGCTTCGGCTTCGAGTCCGGCGTGCAGCGCATCCTGGACGCCATGGACCGCCGCCAGACCGTCGAGCAGAACGCTCGGGCCTGCCAGCTCACCAAGGCCGCGGGTATCTCCTGCCACGCCTCGTTCCTGTTCGGCGTGCCCCCCGAGACCCCTCGCACCATCCAGCAGACCATCCGCTTCATCATCGGCATCAAGCCGAACACCGTGAACCTCAACATCCTTCGCCCCTACCCTCGCACCTCGGTCTACGACCAGGCCAGGTCCGACGGCTCCCTGGTGGGAGACTGGAGCGCACTCGAGCGCGGCATGCCCTGGATCCGGCTGCCCTGGATGAGCGACTACCAGGATCTGGCTCGCTGGCTGGACATCGCCAAGCAGCGCATCTACTTCCGGCCCTACTACGTCCGCACCCTCGGCGGGCACATGCTTCGCAGCCTGAACCGCACCATGGCGGCCTACGCCTGGCAGGAAGCCATGCACGTGCTGCGTCGCCGAGGCCCCGTGCAGCCCTGATGACCGAGCGCAGCACCGCCTCTCCGGCCCGGATCTGGATCCGGCGCTTGGTGCCAGTGCTGGGCACCCTGCTGATCCTGGCGCTGCTGCTGGGCAGCGTGGAGCCCGAGCCCCTGCTCGAGGCCTTGGCCGGCACCCGCCTGGACCTGCTGGCTGCCGCCGTGGGGCTGGGCCTGATGGTACGCATGGGCCTGATGGTGGACCGCTGGCGCCGCATCCTGGACGCCCTGGGCTGTCGCCTGGGCCCGGGCCCGGCGATCCGGCTCGGGTGGGCCTCACTGCCCCTGCAGCTGGGCACCCCTGCCAAGGCCGGCGCCGTGCTGCTGGCCCTGTACCTCGAGCGCCACCACCGCCTGCCCGCGCCGGAAGCCCTGAGTTCCCAGGGACTGCCCCGGCTCCACAGCCTGGCGGTGCTGGCGCCCCTGTCCCTGCTGGGCATCACCCAGCTGGCCGGCGCGGGCCTGGCTCCCGAGCGCAGCACCAGCCTCGCCATACAGCTGGGGCTGGCCTGTGCAGCGGGTCTGGTGGGCCTGGGCATCCTGCTGCGCTGGCACCGTGAACTCGTAGCCCGGGTCGCGGGTCTTTCGGGCTTGCTGGCCCGCTGGCTCGAGGGCCTGCTGGCATCGCTGACCCTGATCCCCCCGCAGCGACAGGCTGGGCTGTTTGCATACTCCGCCACGATCCTGCTGATCGAGCTGTGCGGGGTCTGGCTGCTGTACCGGGCGGTGGGCGTTGAGCTGGACCTGCTGGGTTTCCTGCCGGGAATCGCAATCGCGGTGATCGCCGCCAACATCCCCATCGCCCTGGGTGGCTTCGGCACCCGTGAAGCCGCTACCCTGCTCATCTTCGGCGCCTTCGGCAGCCCGGAGTCTCTCCTGGCTGCCGGGTTGCTGTGGTCGTTCTCCCTCTATCTGCTCCCCATCCTGCTTGGACTTCCCGCGGTACCGTCCGTCCTGCGGGGCCTGGTGGCCGAGGGAACGAAGGAGACCCCTTGCGAAGCCTCTTGATGCGTTCCCTGGTGCTGCCCGCGGCGGCCCGTTTCACCCGCTTCGACAGCTGGGAGCAGCAGCGGCAGCTGTGCGAACAGGACTTCGAGCCCCTGCAGCAGCAGCGCGCGCGGCAGCTCGAGCGCCTGCGCGCCATCCTCGAGCACGCCTACCTGCAGACCACCCACACCTTCGAGCTGTTGAACGAGGTGGGGCTGCACCCCCGTGAGGTCGAGAGCTTCGAGGCCTTCTGCCAGGTGCCGGTCACCACCAAGGACCACCTGCGACGGGACTTCCCGAACCGACAGCTCGCCCGCACCCACCGCAGCAACTGGCTGCGCTACTCGAACACCTCGGGCACCTCAGGTCGCCCACTGATGCTCATCCAGGATCTGGACGACATCTGCGCCAAGTACGCCACCCTCCTGCGCTCCCGTCACGTCGGCGGGGTCGATCCCTTCGGTCCCCAGCTGCGCGTCACCCCCAACGAGTGCCAGCCCGCCCTTCCGGACGGCACCAGCCCCGACCGCCCCTGCTTCTTCTGTGGGGGCTTCAGGCAGTCCCGAGGCTACGTGTTCATCGAGCGGGAGGTGGTGCATCCTCTGCTGCACAAGCGGCGGATGCTGGAGCCCTTCTGGCACGAGCCGGGCCACAGCGGGCTGGTGGAGTTCGGCCGCTATCTCGACCGCATCGACGCCCACGACACCCACGTTCTGCAGCTGCACCCCCTGTACGCCCTGGCCTTCGCCAAGCACATCCGGCGGTCCGGCCGCCCCCCGCCACGGGTGAGCGGAGCCATCGACTGCAGCGGCGCCCTGCTGCCGCCCAAGGTGCGGGCACTGGTCAGCGAGACCTTCGGTGCGCGCATGACCCAGGCCTGCGGCGGCTGTGAGTTCGGTCGCTATGCCGCCTCCTGCGTCGACGATCCGGATCGCCTGCACCTGGCCGAGGGCTACGACTACGTGGAGACCGTGCGCCCCGACGGCACACCCTGCGAGCCCGGCGAGCTGGGCAACGTGCTGGCCACCAGCCTGCACAGCCGCGCCATGCCCATCGTGCGCATCGAGCCAGGGGACGTGGCCCGCATCCTCGACGATCCCTGCCGCTGTGGCCGCAAGAGCCGGCGCATCCAGCACGAGGGCCGCATCCAGTCCCTGATGCTCAACGCCGAGGGCCGCTGGGTCACGGCCAGGGAGTGCTGGGATGCGCTGCTGCCCCTCGAGGGTGTGCAGCTGTTCCAGCTCGAGCAGCACGCCCCCGAGCACTACAGCCTGCGGCTGGTGCCCGAGCCCGGCCTGCCCCTACCCCAAGACGCCATCGACGAGTCCCTCGAGGCCCTGCTGGGGTCCGACGCCCGCGTGGATCAGCGCATGGTCCCCGCCATCGATCCCGAGGCCTCCGCCAAGCTCCGGCTGGTCAAGTCCAGCACCTACCAGGCCTTCCGCCCTGCCCAGGTGCGGGACCTGCGGGTGCCGGTCAACTAGCGCCCGCGCACGTGACAGGCCCGGGCGTGCACGCCCGCGGCCCTGTGACCCACAAGCTCGACCGTGGCGAGCGCCTTTCTGGCGGGCAGGCCGCCGCCCGCGCCATCCCCCGGAGCCACCACCGCCCAGGTGCGAAGATCGTAGTAGGTGGGCGGCAGCCCGAGGCTCTCCTGCCACAGCGTGGTGGCATCGGAGATCCGCAGCTCGGGCACCCCGTCACGCCCGGGGATCGGGCCCAGGGTCACCACCACACGGTCCCGGGCACCCAGGTTGGGGGGCCAGCGGAAGGTGATGGTGTCGCCCTTGCGCATCATCCCGATGCTGGTGCAGCGGGGCAGCAGCGCGATGGCCCCCGCGGGGCGCAGGCCAGGCAGGCCCGCAGCGTCGAGGGGCTCCACCAGGGGCAGGATGAAGGTCTCGGCGTCGGCGATGCGGGACCGCTCTTCGCCGCGCAGCCACGGCAGCTGCCACAGCCCCAGCAGCTCCACGATGTGGTCCGGCCCCACATACGGCGTGCGGGGTGGCGGGCCCTGCACGCCCTGGCTCCGGAGCAGCCCGATGATCCAGGCGGCGTCGCGGCTGGGGATCTTGGAGTGCTGCAGGGTGCTGGTGTAGCGGGTGAGGGGCTCGGGGCTGGGCTCGGCAGCGGCCCCGCGGAGCGAGACCCCCGCGAGGCCACCCAGGACCAACGCTGCAACCAGGGGCAGTGCGACCTCGGGGAGCCGGCGGACGGGAGGCACCCAGCGTCTGCACAGCGCGAAGGCCAGCCAGAGGGCCAGGCCCATCAGGGCGGCCCGTGCCGGGGCCGAAAGCCCCACCATGCGGGCCATGCGGTCCTGGCAGACCGCCAGGACATCCGCGTCGTAGGCGCCCGAGACCTGAGTGACCGAGGGTAGCGAAATCAGCACATAGAGGCCGAACCAGGCGAGCACGAAGCCCGCGCCCGCGCGCCCGGGACCACCGCGGACGAGCATCCACACCGCGGCGGCCAGCCCCGGCAGCGCGAGCCACCAGGGCTGGAAGAGCTGGTAGATCAGGCCCCGCACGGCGGGCTCGGTGACGGCCGAGAGCAGCCCCGGCACCAGCTGGGCGAAGCCGAAGGACACGTCGGTACCCCCCGCTTCGGAGGTCAGATCCATGCCCGGCACACACAGGGCGACCACGAGCCCCGCGCCCACCAGCAGCCCCAGCAGCCTGCGCAGGCGGTGCTCCCGCTGCAACAGCACCACACCCCCCAGCGCCAGGAGGCCCAGCAGTCCGAACAGGTGGCACTGGATGGCCGCACCGAACAGGACCCCGGCCAGCAGGCTCCAGCCGACCCGGGGCCGCTGCAGCACCACGAGGCCCAGGGCGAAGCCGGCAGCCACCAACAAGCCCGCGATTGTGCCGTTCTCGAGCAGCGCCAGCGCCGGCCGGGGCATCCCCACCAGCAAGATCAGCCCCGTCCAGGCCGCGGCGGGCGACAGGACGCCCCGACGCGCCGCGAGGGCCCAGAGCAGCACCGCGAGCAGCTCCCAGGCCAGGTACACACCGTGGATCCCCAGCACCGGATCATGCAGCAGCCGCCCGGGGGTGTGCAGCCAGACATACATCGGGCCACCGGGGGCGACGCCGGTCTCCGCCAGCTCGGGACCCTGGACCCAGGCGCTTCCCTGAGCCATCGCATACAGGTCCCGGATCAGATCGGCCAGGTGCACCAGCTCGGCGCCTTGCAGGAAGCCCGCCACGTGCTGGGCCCCCACCAGGGCAAGCGCCGTGAAGAACAACGTCAGCTGCCATCCGGAATGCACGCGCTCGGCCGTTTCCTGCTCCATGAGCCCTCATAGCTCGATCGCTCCCGGCAGCCTGGACCACAGGAGGCTCGACCCCATGTTGTCGGTGGTAACGGGACCTGGTACCTGGCCCCACCAGGGGCCGTCTCGAGCCGCCCCCAGCACCCGCCCCGAGGTCGAGCCCCCCGAGGTCGAGACCTCGATGCACGAGGTCGAGTGACATGACACGCAAGGCAGAGGGCAAGTACCACCACGGCGACCTGCGCCGAGCCCTGCTCGACGCGGCGATCCTCGCCATCGACGACGGCGGTCCGAAGAACTTCTCGCTGCGAGCCCTGGCCCAGGGCCTCAACGTCAGCCACGCCGCCGCCTATCGCCACTTCCGCAACCGCGACGACCTGCTGCGCGCCGTCTCCATCGAGGGTATGCAGCGCCTCCAGGCCACCCTGTACGAGACCGCCCGCCAGGCCGCCGGCCCCGCGGACACCATGCGCCGCTGCGCCCTGGCCTACGTGCAGTTCGGGCTGAGCTACCCCGGGCTGTACCACGTGATGTTCTCGGAGATCTCGAAGAGCAGCGAGGACACCCGCGGCGCCTCCGACGCTGTGCTGGCCGTCACCGCACAGATCATCGCCCAGGCCCAGGTCGAGGGTGCGGTGACGCCAGGAGATCCCTGGGAGCACGCCCGCGCGGCCTGGGCCATGGTCCACGGGCTGGTGGATCTCGAGCTCCGCAAGCAGCTGACGGCCCGCTCACCGGCTCGGATCATGGAGCACAACGAGCTGCTCCTGGAGACCTTCTTCTCGGGCCTGTTCACCGAGTGAGGGAGCTCGCCCACTCTCACACGACGGAGACACCATGAACGAGCTGTGGCAGAGCACCGTCGCCGCTATCCCGTTGGAGGCCGGCATCCTGCTGGCCATCGCGCTGCTGGTCTCTAGCCTGGGCATCATCCGCGTGGTGTGGTTCGTCAGCCTCGGCTACGCAGGATCGGTGACCCTGATCGCCGGGGCCACCGCCGTGCTGTTTCGCGACGTGTACACACCCTGGACCCTGGCTCACGGGGCGCTGCTGATCATCTACGGCGTGCGGCTGGGTGGCTACCTGGTGCGACGGGAGCTGCTGCCGGCCTACGCGCCGGCCCGCGAGGACGCCAGGCAGCGGGGCGCTGATGTCAAGCTCGCGCTCAAGCCGCTGATCTGGGTCTCGGTGGCGCTGCTGTACGTGATGATGACTGCCCCCTACCTGCTGACGCTCCAGTGTGAGCGCCTCCTCGCGGTGATCTCCCCCAGCGCTCCGCAGGTCATCGGCATGGCCATCGCGGCCGCCGGGCTGGGCCTCGAGGCCCTGGCCGACCACCAGAAGTCCGCCTACAAGGCCGCCAATCCAGGCCGGTGGTGCGACGTGGGCCTGTACCGCTTGGTGCGCTGTCCCAACTACCTGGGCGAGATGGTGTTCTGGGTCGGCATCTTCGTGTCGGGACTGGCCGCATACGATCACGCTATCCACTGGATCGCCACCGTGGTGGGCCTGGTGTGCATCCAGCTGATCATGGTGGGCTCCACCAAGCGCCTCGAGGCTGGTCAGCTCGAGCGCTACGGCGAACACGCCGACTTCCAGGAGTACATCACCAGCGTGCCGGTGCTCTTCCCATTTGTGCCCATCTACACGCTGAAGAACGTGCGGGTGTATCTGGAATGATCCGGCTATCTCTGACGGATGCACACCCTCCTCACCCTCGCCCTCGTCCTGGCCTCGGGCTGCAAGGACCCCGGTGACAGTGCCGAGCCCGTCGGCTTCACCGTGCTGGCCCTGCCCGACACCCAGGAGTACGCCCGCAACCACCCCGAGCTGTTCGACGGCCAGACCCAGTGGGCCGTGGACATGGCCGACGAGCTCGACGTGGCCATGGTCACCCACCTGGGTGACGTGGTGGACAACGGCCCCAGCGAGAGCCAGTGGGCCAACGCCCGGAACAGCCTGGCCATCCTCGAGAGCGGCGGAGTGCCCTACGGAATCGCCATGGGCAACCACGACCACATGTACGGCTACTCGCCGGGCGTGGACCACAGCTGCAGCGACACCTACACCGACATCGACTGCACCTCCGCCCACTACCTCGAGTACGCAGGCCCCAGCTGGACCGAAGGCCACGCCTACTTCGGCGGCGCTTCCCCCAGCGGCACCAGCAGCTGGCAGGCCTTCGAGGCCGGGGGCTTCGAGTGGCTCTTCCTGCACCTGGCGGTGGATGTCCCCGCCGACGAGCTGGCCTGGGCCCAGCAGGTGCTCGACGAGCACCCCACAGCCCTGGTACACGTCTCCACCCACCGCTACCTGCACGACTTCCGGGTGGTAGAGCTGATGCCCGAACTGCTCCACGCGGTGCTGCCCGGTCGCTACAACGCGCTCATCTACCAACTGGGCGATCCCGAGTACTACACCGACAGCACTACGGCCGAGGATCTCTTCGAAGACTTCGTGGCGCTCAACCCCAACATCTACATGGTGCAGTGCGGCCACGTGGACGCCGAGTACCGCCAGGTCAGCGACAACGCTGCCGACCTGCCAGTGCACGAACTGCTCACCGACTTCCAGAGCTACCACGACATGGGGGGCAACGGCTGGCTCAAGCAGCTCGAGTACGACGTCACCGCGGGTACCATCACGGTCAACACCTACTCCCCGCACCTGGGACGCTACCGCGACAACGGCGAGGGGCTCGACGCCAGCCTCGAGCTGCTCGGCTGGGCCCTGGACCGCCTGGGCTCCTACCTGGAGAGCTACGGCATCGACACCGAAGAGTTGGAGGCCCAGTACGAGCACTGGACCACCACGGAAGAAGGCCGCCAGGAATACTACGAGGCTGCCTATGGCGACGGGAGCCGCGACTCGAGCTTCGTGCTCGAGGTGGACTTCCCGGCCTACGCGGCCGCGCGATAGCTCCAAGATCGTCCTGGAATCGAATCTCTCGGGCTACGTACCGATGAGAGCAACACGAGCCCGGGAGTCATCGCATGTCCGAAATCCGCTTCGAGCTCAACGGCACCACGGCCGCCATCGCTGGCGCGGTAGCCATCGTGGTGGTGGGCCTCCACGTCGCTACCATCGGCCAACCCGTCGATGACCCCGATCTGGAGCGCAGGGTGAGGGTCCAGCTGATGAGCGAGTCTTTCCCCGCCGCTGCCGATGCCGCCACCGCCGCCTTCGCTGCTGGGGACGACGCCGGGATCGCCCAGGTCATCGATGCCATGGAGGAAGGCGGGGTCGAGCTGCACACCATCGAAGTGAGCGAGCCCATCACCGCCATGCTGGGCGGACGCCGCGACGCTGTGGTCAAGGTCAGCTTCACCCTCACCACCGGTGAGCGCGCGGGCCAGGAGCAGGTGCTGTACTACCTGTACGAGCACAGCCCCGTGACCAACCACTGGAGCTACCAGTACGAGACCAGCTCCATCGCCTACTGGACCAACATGTTCTGATCGGGCCCCGGGGCCGCGCCCTCCGCTCGACGCGATACAGGGCCCCATGGCGCGCAAGAAGCAACGATTCCAGTGGACCGTCGAAGACGGCGAGCTTCCCCCCATCTCCGAGCGACGGGACCGCAACGAGGCCCGCGTGGAGCGTGAGGCCCTGGTGGATCTGGCGTGCCGGCTCGAGGCCATGCCGTCGGGGGCGCGTCGCCGGCTCCCCCTGGGCGAGCCCCTGCTCGAGGCCATCGAGCACCTGGCCCGCCTGGGGCCCCAGTCGGCCCACCGCCGCCAGATGCTGCGGGTGCAGAAGCTGCTGCGAGCTGCGGATGTCGAGGCCATCGAGGCCCACCTGGCTGGCTTCGATCCCCGGGCGCCCGCCATCCGGAGCGCCGAGCGCTGGCGGGACCGACTCCTCGAGCAGGGCGACGAGGCGATGGGCGCCTACCTCGAGGAGCACCCCGGGGCCGACCGCCAGCAGCTGCGGGCGCTGATCCGTCAGGCCAGCAAGCCGGGTGCGGGCGGCAAAAAGGCCCGGCGAAAGCTGTACCGGGAGATCCTGGCGGCCACCGTGGTCGAGGAAGACTGAGCGGCTCTACCCGAAGCGCGCGCTCTTGACCGGGCTGGCTTCCCAGAAGCGGTCGCCACGGTCTGGGACGGCCACCGCGGCGACGCGCTCGAGCATCTCCGGCGGCTCCACTCGCTCGGGGGGATCTCCGGGAGCCACCGCCAGCTCGATGCGCTCCGCCCAGACATCGTCGGGCTCGGTGGAGGCGAGCTGGCGGGAGGTCTGGCCCGTCTCGGCGTCGGACCGTATCAGCTCACCCCAGGGTGGGATCAGGGACTGGTGCAGCAGCCCGATCAGCTCCGGCACGATGGGCGGGGGCTGGGTCCAGCAGGCCGCGCGGGCGTACAACAGGGTGTCGCCCCGATCCCGCAGCTCCACCAGCAGCTCACCGGGAAGCTGCGCGATGTCGTAGGCCACCACCTGCCCCCGCACCCCCGGCTTCCAAGGCACCACGGGTAGCCCCGCCAGCCTCCCCAGGGCTCGCGCCGTGATGCGGCTGCCCCGCTCCGGCAGCTCCACCACCTGTGCGAGGGGGCGAGACCAGGCCGCGAGGGCGGTCAGCAGCGCGCAGAGGCTGTCCCGCATGGAGGCCGGGCTGTCCTGCAGGAAGGCGTAGCGACCGGCCATGCCCTGGTCGAAGCCCCAGGGGGACAGCTCCAGCAACAGGCTGCCGTTGATCACGTAGTGCCAGCCGCGCAGATCCCGGAAGTCGAGGCTGCAGGTCCCGGCCAGCCGTTCGGACCGGCGCAGCATGGCGTGGATGCGGCCCACCACGATGTCGCTGCCCTCGATGTCGGGCTCGACCTGCAGCTCGACCAGCTGGGTGCGCGCCGTGTCGAGGTCACCGGCAACCACCGCGTTGAAGCAGAGCAGGTAGCGGAGCCAGAAGTCGTCGAGCAGGGCCGGATGGGCCAGCAGCAGGTCCCGGGCCTGATCGCTACGGCCGATGCGCTCCAGGGCCACGGCCAGCTCGGACACCACCGACGCCTGGCCCGGGTCTTCAAGGTCAACCCGGCGCAGCACCGGCACCGCCAGCTCCGACAAGCCCACCTCTACCAGCTCGTAGGCCGCGTCGTACAGGGCACCAGGGCGCAGTGCTCGCGCCGCGGAGCAGGCCTGGCGCATGGCCTCGATCCCCATGGCCTCGGCCACGGCGGCTGCCAGGCCGAGCAGACGGTTCAGGCGATCGTCATCGCGGTGCAGCTCGGGCACCACAGCCGCGAAGCGCAGGGTTCGCGCAGCACCCTGCGGGTCCCCGGTGTCGAGGGCGGTGCGGGCTTGGTCGAGGTGTCTGTCGGCGTCGTTGAACATGGTCACTCCCTGGACAGCCCGTGGGCGGGCAGCACGTAGTCGTTCATCAGGGTGACCACGTCCTCGGCCATGTCCGCTGGGAAGCGGATGTCGCCGGTGAAGGTCACCACCATGTCGAGCTCTTCGAGCACGAAGCAGTCTTGGCCCCCGTAGCCCCGGGCAGCGGCCAGATCCTCCACCTCGAACAGGTTGGTCTCGATCCACAGCTGGTAGCCGTACCAGCCGCCGTAGTCGGTGAGCACCCAGGGCTCGGTGGCGTCGTCCACGAAGCCTCGAGACAGCACCGGCTCATCCAGCCAGAGGCCTTCGTCCAGCAGCAACTGGCCCAACTTGGAGAAGTCGGCGGGCCGCATGTACATGCCCCAGCCGCCCTGGTTGACGCCGTCCTGCAGTGCGGGCCAGGTGTACTCCGCGATGTCCAGGGGCTCGAACAGGTGCCGCTCCGCATACGCCGCGGCGCTCATCCCAGAGGCCTGGCCCACGATAGCCGACAGCAGGTGGGAGCTGCCGGTGTTGTAGTGGAAGACCTCACCCGGGGCGGTCTCCAGAGGCTCACCCAATACGAAGGCCACCGAGTCCTCCGCCGCCGCGATGCGGTCGAAGGAGTTGCCGAGTCCGAAGTCGGTCCAGGCCAGGCCCGAGGTCATGGTGAGCAGGTGCTCCACGGTGATGCCGGCCTTGTCGCCGGTGAGCAGGTGGGCGTGGTCGGGCAGCAGCTCCGCGATGGGTTGCCCCACCCCCTCCACCAGCCCCTCATCGATGGCGATACCGATGAGCACGCCACTGTAGGTCTTGGTGGCCGACTGGAGTTCGTGGAGCGTGCTGGCTTCGTAGCCGTTGTAGTAGCGCTCGATGAGCAGCTCGCCGCAGTGCTGGACCCGGAAGCTGTCGATGTGGTTGGGATTGCCGTCGATCCAGGCCAGGGCTTGTTCCAGCATGGCGGGATCGATGTCGTCGCCCTCGGGATCGCAGCTGGGAAACACTGCGGTGTCGCCCGACACCGAGTCCCCGCGGGGGCCCGTGTCGGTGCCCGGCTCGCAGCCACCGCAGCCAGCGGCCAGCAGGGCAGGGAGCACTGTCCAGCGCGCGCTCATGCGACCTCCGGAGGCGAGCCCTCGAGCCTCGCCATAGCCGCCCGCAGCGCCAGGGCCAGCGCCAGAGCGTCATCGATGGCATCCCCCAGCTCATCGGTGAGCCGCCCGCGCACCCGCAGGTGGACCCGGTCGTGCTTCAAGGACGAGCCCGGCCGACCGTGCACCACCGGCAGCAGCTCCTCGGTGAGGGCTTCGTCGGCCAGCAGGGTGCGAAGGGCGTCGGGATCGGTGGCCCGAGCCGACACCAGCATGTCCAGCACCGGGTTCCCGATGCGCACCCGCTCGTCGTCCCAGCCTTCATCGACAGCGGTTTCGCGGTGGGCGATGCGCAGCCCCCGAGGGCCGTCCACCCAGGCGAAGACCTCGGTGCGCCAGCCCTCGGGACCGCGCCGGGCCTTGGCCTCGATGGGGATGCCCTGCAGCACGCCCACCAGGGCTGATGCTCCCCGCTGGGAGAGCTTGCCCACCGCCATCCCGCGGGCGTGGGCGGTCTCGATCCAGACGTGATCCCAGGCCCGCACCACACAGCGCCCCAGGTCCTCGCCCGCCTCGAGGAGCTCGCGCATCGCGTGCAGCTCCCCGATCCAGCCCGAGCAGGTGACCAGCAGCTCGGTTCGCCCCGCCAGTATGTCGGGCTTCAGCGCCAGCCACACCATGGCCCCGGGTTCGCCCCGACCCATGCGGAAGATGGCCCGGATCACCGGCTCACGAAATACGGCTCCCAGCTCCTGGGGCTCCGAGCTCTGGATCACGAAGCGGCGGTCGAGATCGACGTCGCCGG
>CAZHIK010000080.1:220-15570 GCA_964532635.1 uncultured Enterobacterales bacterium | reverse complement strand
GGGCAACCAGGGTTTGGGGCTGTTCCTCGACGACGCCCACGGCATGTTGGCGGACAACAGCTGGGGCGACAACGCCCTGGATCTGTGGCTGCAGGGGGATGCCTGCCTCGGGCCCCGCGAGGCGTACACAGAGGTCCCCTCGAGCGAGATCTGCCCCGAGTGGGACCGGCCGAGCTGTGAGCTGCCCTTCTCCCTCAGGTTGTGGACCCAGGAGGTGGAGGCGGGGAGCTGAGGTCCGCCCCCTCCTACATCATCATCCCCGTCTCCGGCGCGGCGTCGTCGACGCGCTGACGCTGGGCGATGAGTGACAGCTCCCTGGACGCGCGCGCATGGGAGATCCGTGCGTTGGCCAGGTCGTTCCAGACTCGGTCGGCCTTCCAGCGGCGGAGCAGGGCGTCGAAGGGGTCCCAGACCAGCCAGGCCGTGTCCTTGGCCCAGGCCTGCAGCGAGAAGACCCGCTCGCGGATCTCGAGCTGGCTTCGGCGTCGGGCCAGCTCGGTCTGAAGCAGGTCCTGGACCGAGGCGCGGGCCTGGGAGGTGGAGCTGTCGGCCCCCATGGCCGCCAGGGCCCGCAGGACCTCCTGGCAGGTGGGGATGGACCACTCGCGCCAGCGCTCGAGGCGTGAGAGGGATGCCAGCTGCATGGAGCGGTCCGGGTGGAAGAGGTCCTCGGCCCAGCGCAGTGGCTGTGACGAGTGAACCCAGCGGTACACGAAGTCCAGCCCGGTGCCCTTGATGTTCTGGATGCCCATCACCCGCAGGGTGGCGCCGGCCGGGCAGCTGCGAGCGACCACGTCGATGACCTGATCACCGCTGGCGTCGGGGGCGGGCAGCACGACGATGTGGGCCTGAAAGATCTCGCGGAAGAGGGCGCGGCAGGCCTTGGTGAGCCGCGCCTGCTCGTCCTCGGGCAGGGGGATCGCTCGCTCTCGCTGGGCCAACAGGGTGTGAGGCTCGGGGGCCTCGTGCACACCGTGGACCAGCACCTGGGCGGCCTCCACCTGGATGGGCGGGAAGTCGAGGCCCGGATCCGTGTCGGCGGCGGGCATGGCCATGATCTCGTCGGGATCCTCCTCGTCGCCGGACCAGAACGCCGCCTCGGCCGCGCTGGCCTGCTCCTCGTCGAGCAGCTCGGTGATCTCGTCGTCGACCTGCGGCGCGTGCACCGGCGGCGGCGGTGGGGGGCTCTCGTCGCCCGGCTGGCCCATGCAGGCCTTGCGCAAGGAGGCGAAGGCGAGCGCCTCGGCGGCCAGGTCGATCCAGATCCCCGCCAGGCCCTGTACGCCTTCGTGGTGGTCCTGCTCGTCGTGGAACAGCGGTGTGGACATGCGTGGGTGGACAGCGGTGCTGTCGGGCTTGTCCAGGGCGTCGAAGACCCCGCCCGCCCTGGGTGCCAGCTCCTGGAGCTCCGGCACCAGCCCAAGCACGTGGTCGCGGGCCGTGTCGAGGTCCATGGGCTCGGCTGGAGCCTTGGCTATGGTCTGGTCGAGGGCGGCGGCCACGCGAACGACCTGCGCTGGGGGCAGGCCGAGGTCCGAGGCCGTGGCGCGGAGCATGGCGCCCGGGGAGACGATCCGCAGGAAGTCGCCGATGGCGTCCAGCCGGTCGGGCACGGAGACCAGGCCGCCGGCGAAGGGATCGAGCCGGGAGAGGCGCTGGTCGAGGGCATCGTCGATGTAGCTCTGCAGGCCCTCGAGGTTGGTGCCGATGAGCACGTGGCGGTGGGCGGGGGCGTCGTTCGCCAGGATCTCGGCGAAGATCCGGGAGCGGGGAACCCGGTCGCGGCGGTTGTTCACCACGGTGACATGGAAGGTGTCCGCCTGGGTCTCGCGGTCCCAGGTGGCGAAGCGGGCTCGCTGCCAGTTGTTGATGAAGCCGGTGCGCTCGTTGGCCGACATGCCGTTGATCATCTCCACGGTGCGCCCGAGGTGGCGCATGGGGCCGTAGCTGGCCAGGGCACCGAGATCGGGCACGACGAAGTCGGCCATCATGATGATGGCTTCCTCGGGCGAGATGCCCAGGACCTCGGCCATGCTCGCCACCAGGGCCACGTTGGCCGGGTGCTCCTGGTAGGGGATGCGCGAGAGGAGATCGGTGGGCAGGCTGGAGACGTGCTCTTCTGTCAGGGCGACCAGATGGGTGTCCCGGCGCCCACAGCGATCGCGCAGCACCGGCAGCATCTGCTGCTCGGAACTGATCAGCAGGGAACGGCGGGGCACGAAGCTGGAGATGGTCTCGGCCACGTGGCGGCCGGTGGGACCCTGGACGTCCTCGTGGTCGGGGTAGGTGTTGGTGACGGTGGACAGATCGTCGCGGGTCCACCACAGCTGGAGCTGCTCGACGTAGTCCGGCCGGAGGGCCATGCACTCCCACAGGAACACCGGCGAGCCCAGCCGGGCGGCCAGCTCCAGGGTGTCCGCGTGCTCCCAGATGGAGGCGCGCTCGTAGGGTCGGTAGAGGAACAGCTCGGTGGCGCGTCCGCCCGGGGGGGCGTGCAACAGCATGGCCTCGCAGCCGGTGGTCTTGCAGACCGTGTCGTAGCCCAGGCCCTGGAACACCGCGGCCTTGAGGCGCTCGGTGCCGCTCTTGCCGCGGGTGCCCCAGCCGCCCATGACCAGGGGGATGCGCTTGCGGGCCTTGCGGGTGCGGTGGAGGTACCAGCTGAGCCGCCCGAAGAAGATGAGCGCCAGGACGACGCAGACCGCGGCCAGCTCCGAGGGCAGGTTGTGGCGCACGCCCACCAGAGAGCGGAAGGTCTCCCAGAGCATGGGCAGTCCTGCGCCCAACACGCGCACGCTGCGGCCGGAGGCGGACCCGGGCAGATCGTCGGTGGGATCGGGCTCCGCGTCGGGCTCGTCGAAGTACTGGAAGAGGCCGGCGTAGACCTGGGGTTGGTCGGTGTGGGCGTCGAAGCTGGTGCTGTATCCGTGCCGCTCGAGGCGTCCGACGTAGCGGAAGCGCTCGGCGTGCTCGCTGGCACCCAGCGCGTGCTGCCGCTGGAGGTCGAGGCCGCTCATGCTCCAGGTGAACCAGAAGGCGTTGGCCATGCGGCGCAGCCAACTGGCGGGAGCTTCGATGGTGGTGATGCCCTCGCGGGAGACGACCACGGTGCTGCCGTGGCCCAGGGCGTCGAGGTAGTCTTCGGGCTGTGGGAGCCAGGGTGCCCAGCTGCCCCAGGCCGAGGAGAACACGCGCTGGTTGGGGATGCCGGTGGCGCTGACCTCCGCCATTCGTGCGGGGGGGACCCTGATCGCGCCCCGCATGGTGGCGCCCGAGAGGTGGTCGCCCACCTGGCGCTTGGCCGGGCCGGGGTGGCGGAGCTCGTGGATCATGCGCCAGAGACGCGGCACGGGAACCAGCCCGCGGTACACGGTGACCCGCCCGCGCCTGCGAGGCTGCATGGAGAAGCCGTGGTCGTGCTCGGCCCAGGGCAGCAGCGCTCGGGCCAGATCGATGGGATCGGCCTCGTCGGGGAGCAGCAGGGTGCGGGAGCTCCCCTCGGGGATGCGGGCGGCCTCCTGGGCGAGGGCGGCCAGCTCCGCGTCCAGCGCATCACCACGTCCAGAGCCGGGCATGGGGCGTGTGGTGTTGGCGGGATCCGGGATGTCGCGGGGGTCTCCCTCACCGCGACGCTGCCCGAGCCGCGCCCGCGCATGCAGCCGCACCGTGAGGGCGGTGTCACCCCGGGCCATGCGCTCCAGCTCGGTCAGGGAGTTGTGGTCGTTGCGGGCGGCCAGGCCATCGGCCAGGGCGCAGCGCACGGTCTCGGATGGATCCCGGCGAGCCAGGGCCGCGGCCCGTCGGGCCAGGGCGGACGGGGCCTGCTGGCTGATGCGGGCGGCCTCGGCCCGCACCAGGAAGTCGTCCCTCGCCCAGGCCGCCATGACCACGTGGCCTTCTTCCGCGGCTCGCTGCTCGGCCGGGGTGAGGCGCTCGAGCAGCATCGCCTCCTGCTCTTCGGGGGCCACCACCAGCAGCACGCGCAGCGCGCGTCGGGCGGTGAGGGGATCGCCTTGGCGCTGCCGAGCGATCTGGAGCAGCTGGCGAAGCAGCTCGGAGGGTACCGACTGCAGCCCGCCCACCTGGATGTGGTCCACGACCCAGGTGGTGAGGGAGCCGACCGCGGCCCTGCGGGTGGGGAGCCGTGGATCGGCCAGCATGTGGCGCAGCAGTCCCACGCCCTGGTCGCGCAGGGGCAGGCCCTCGAGCAGGGAGCAGACCAGCTCGAGCTCGATGCCGAGGCGGTCGATCGAGGCATCCATGCGCTCCACCAGTGCGTCGGCGTCGAGCCAGCGGTCGAGGGCGCGCAGGTCACGGCGCAGCTGGAGGCCGGTCTGGGTGGTGCGCAGGTGGTGGCGCATCAGCGCCTGGAGGGCCAGGGCGTCGGGGGCTCGGTGCACCGCCTTGAGGAATCCACTGCGGGCTCGCTCCGCCTCGCGGCGTTGCTCGAGGATGCGCAAGCCTTCGCTGGTGAGCAGGTCGGCCAGCTGGCTGACCACGGCGCCGGGCTGGCCCACACGGGTGGGATCGTCGTCATCGCTGGGGGTGGGCTCGGGCAGGCTTCCGCTGGGGGAAGCCTCGGCCAGGCGGCGGGCGAGTTCGTCGATGATCGGTCCTCTCAGCCTGGCTGCGATGGGACGCAGCCGGCGGGCCAGGACCTCTCCTGCGTGGGTGCTGGGGCCGCCTCCTGGGCGGACAAAGGGATTCATCGCTCCTCCAGCGGCAGGTCGAGGGCGCTCCCGAAGACCTGGTCGAAGGGGGACTGGTCGCGGAGGCCGCGTCCGTGGCTGTGCAGCAGGGTGACCCCGATGCTGCCCTCGACACCGCCTTCCAACGGATACCAGTATGCACTACCTGCCACTTCCCACCGAATGCGGCGACCTCGATACCAGCTATGTGCCAGCCCGCTCCGCACAGATGGGCGCACGTAGCCCTGCTGTCGGTCGGCGTCGGCGAAGCGCACGGTGAGCTCGGGGCCGAGCTGGAGCCATGTCATGCTCCGCACCAGGGCGTCGGTCCGGAGACCGATGTGCACGCCGTCGGGGCTGAGGTTCGGGTTGCTGTCGAGCTCGGTGTACAGGCGCAGGCGCAGGTCGCGCATCGGGCGCCAGTCGGCGTGGAGGCCGAGGTCCACGCCGAAGAAGTGCTGCGAGGCGTAGGCGTTCCAGGACTCGGGGTCCACCGTCTGGCCCGGGCTGTCGCTCCACCAGCCGGCATGGAGATGAGCGAAGGGCTGCAGCGAGCTCCACGGTCCGAGGCGCTGGAGGTAGCGCCAGGTGGCTCGGCTCGAGGCGTGGCCTGCGCCGCCCGAGCCTGCGATCTCGGCCTGGACCCGGAGCTGGTGATGGCCCGGTGTGTGGACCCACCGCCCCCCCAACAGGGCTCCGGGCGGGCCGTCGATGCTGCCGCGGCCATCGACGTGGAGGGCCAGCCAGTGCTCACGCCCGTCGAGGCGCTGGGACCAGCCCGCCCCGGCCCCGAGGTACCGGTAGTGGCGGGTGGAGTCCCGCACGCCGGTGGCGTCGTCACCGCCCTCGAGCCAGCCCCCGGTGGTGCCGCGTCGCTGCATGGGAGCGTGGATGTACTCGGCCGGGGCGGCCACCTCGTGCATCCACAGGTCGGTGGCGGACGTGGCCAGGGGCAGGGGCAGGTTGTGGTCCAGGGAGCGCGGCATCGGCTCCGGCTCGTCCTCGGGGCCTTCGCAGGCCTGGAGCCAGGACAGCGTGACGGTGGACTCGGGCGGCCCGGAGATGGCGAGTTGTGCGGCGCCCTGTGCGGTGACGGGGATCACCACCTCGTCCTCGACCAGGACGCTGTGGCCCTCGAGGCTCAGGGTGACGGGGCCGTGCTCGTGAAGGCGCAGCCGCAGCAGGGTGGGGCCCGCCACGGTCGCCTCGATGCCCTGGTGCCCGAGGCGATGGACGGAGAACTCGGCCTGGGGTGGCAGCAGCTGACCGTCGAAGCTGGCTCGCACGGCAAGGGCCTGGCCCGGCTCTGGCAGCGGCCCGACCTTCACCACGTGGCCGCCCGGACCCAGGGGGATGTTCAAGGTCTCGAGGCTGGACTCGCTCAGCTCCAACTGCTGTGGTTCGGCGTCGATCTCCAGCGTGGGGGCGCAGGGGCCGGGTGCCACAGCGAAGGACTCGTCCCTGCAGATGAGCTGGAGCTGCAGGGTGCCCTCGCCCTCGAACTGCAGCACGTCCCGCTTGGACTCACGGACGACCGAGTAGCTCGAGCGGGCCCAGGGCACGCCCAGGGACAGCTCCCGCAGGTAGGCTGCCAGGCCATCGGAGAGCTCGGGAGCGCGGCGCAGGACCCGGCGGCGGTAGGTGCCACCGTCGAGATCCACCCGGGTGACCCCATGCCAGTCGCCCGTGTCGGCGGCCCTGAGTCGAGCCACTCGGCCGAGGGGGCCGGCCTTCTCGGCCTGGATCCAGGCGTCCACCACCATGCCCAGATCGAGGAAACAGCCTGAGGCCGCCTCGTGGACGGGCCAGGACACCGGCGGGAGCAGGGTCTCGGAGATGGAGACCAGATCCTCGCAGCTGTCCGCGCGCTGGTGGGGGACCTGAGCCCAGGCCAGGGCGGCGTCCACGGTGACCGGGCCGGGGAACTCGGCGGTGTGTACTGGCGGAACGGTGTTGCGGTACAGGGCCATGCCCACAGCGCGCTGCTCCGCGGTGGCCAGGGGCATGGCCGCCACGGCCCGGGCCTCGCGCTGGGCCGACACCACGAGCCCGAGCACGTGGTAGGAGGCGGCGCGCCGGAGACGCAGATCCGCCCGCTGCTCGGGATCGTGCTGCCCGATCAGGTCGCGGCTGGCGTCCCAGAAGTACTCGAGCGGGTCCGGCCAGGGTCCGGGAACGGCCGGGTGCTGCTCGATGCTGTTGCGGCGCAGAGCCACGCCCACGTGCAGGTCGCGGGGGCCCTCGATGCGCAGCTCCCGCGCGCTGGGGCCCACGGGGAGCACGGCCCTGGTGAGGCCTGGGCCTCCGGTGGGAGCGGGGGCGGTCTCGATGGACTGGACCTGGCCGTCGTCGGCGCAGAGCACCAGGCGACCGCCCTCACCCCACACCAGGATCTCCACCTCGCCCGGTGCGCCGGGATCGGGCAGCAGCCAGCGGTTGGGCAGGCCTCCGACGGCCTTGTCGCGCACGGTCTCGCCACCGGTGACCAGCGCCGCGTCGAGGAGGATCAGTCGGCCGGCCTCCACCTCGACCTCGTGGCTGCCCGGCGCGAGGGCCTCCTCCAGATCGCCCTTTCCCTCGCGCAGCGCCCCGTCGACCCGGTAGCGTACGGTGCTGGAGGCCTCCATGCGCAGCACGGGGAAGCGCCCCTCGAGGGAGGGCTCCGGCAGCACGGCGGTGGCCTTCTGACCGTCGGTGAGCTGCACCCTGGCCAGGCCTCCACCGCCGCCGGTGATCCGAAGGCGGCCCCGGGAGCCTTCGGGGGCGAGCTGGGTCCAGCGAGAGGGGTCGGTCCCGGCCGAGTGGTGGCCGGCCAGAGCCCGAATGGCGCGCCCCCTGGGCCGCACGAATCCCTGGGGCAAGGCGTCGGCGATGTCCGCCAGGAGTCCTGGGTCGGCGGGGAGCAGCTCGGCGACCTCGAGGAGCAGGGCCGGGTCGATGTCGCGGCGGTCGCGCCAGCGTGTGGCCAGGGCCAGGGCCGTCATCGGCGTGGCTTGGCCGGCGAAGAAGACCCGCAGGGCGTCCTCGGGCGAGTCGTGGTGCTGGACGAGGCGGGCGCGGGCCAGCTCGTCGGCAGCGCCGTCCAGCAGCAACTCCGCCAGCTGCACCGGGTCGCTGCGGCCGGTGAGGTGGGCGACCTCGAGGGCGCCCACGGGGCCGAGGGTGCCGCGCTTGTCCAAGGCGCGGGAGCGGGGGAAGGTGAGCAGGAAGCTCTGCAGGGAGGAGCGCTGCAGGGCCTCGAGTGCCTCGACTCGAACCATGGCCCCGTCGTCCTCGGCTTCGAGCCGGTACTCCACGGTGTGGTCGCCTGGGGGGATGACGATGCTGGTGGAGCGGGGCCAGCCCCAGCCCGGCGTTCCCAGCTCGTCCTCGGTGGTGAAGAGCTGGTGCTCGCCGGCGGGCTCGCCGTCACGCTCGAGCCACAGGCCGTAGCGGCGGTAGCTGTGGTCCTCCATCAGGATCCGGGTGCGCAGGGTGAGCAGCCCTGGGCCTTCGAGCTCGAGGCTGGCGGTCTCGCCGTGGGTCAGCCAGCCCAGCTCCGTGCTGCGCGGGCCGTGGTCGGGCCAGGAACGGGCGCGGCTGGCCTCGAGCTCGAGCAGGGCAGCCAGGAAGAGCAGGTCGGCGTCGAGCTCGTCGGCGGCAACCATCGCCCGCCTGCGTGCGCTCCACTCGACCTCCAGGGCGGGCACGGCGCCGGGGGCGCTGGGGAGCTCCCCGCCGTCGCTTGCCCAGCGATGGACCTCGCGCTCGTAGCGGTCCCAGGCCTGCGGCTCCCCCACGTTCGTCTCGCGCCACCAGCGGATCTCGACGGGCGCGCTGACGCGCAGCTCGAGCTGACGGGCGACGTCATCGCTGGGGATCAGCCAAGTGTCGCCGGGGCCGGCGCGCAGGGGCAAGCGCAGGGCTCCCGACCAGGCCTCGAGGTCGACGTCGGCCGGATCGACCTGGAGCAGGATGCGGGAGGCGCCTCTCTGGTCCAGCACCCACGGGGTGCCGGGCTGCAGCTCCTGGGGTTGCTCGGGGAGCCACTGGCCCGCCAGCGCCGGGGCGCTGAGCAGCAGCCAGTGCAACATCATTGGTGCCGCTCTGCGAGCTGGGTGAGCGCCTGCGCGAGCTGGCTGCGCAGTTCGGGTTCCGCCACGAGCGCGCGCCGGGCCGTCAGCGACAGCTCGAGGTGCAGGAAGCGTCCCTGGCCAGTGATGGCCTGGCTCTGGACGTTGGTCTGGGCGGACAGCTCGGGGACGTCGTCGCCGGTACCGATGGGCCCGAAGCGCGACAGGATGGGCTCGAGGGCCGCCCGTGTGGCATCGAGCTCGTCCGGCGGCTGGAACGTCGCGCCTTCGGACAGAATGGCGGACCAGGCGCCGTGGCTGCTCCCGAAGCCGTGGAGCTGGACCACCAACGGATCGCGCAGTGCGTCCACCACGCCGAGGGTGGCGGCCTGGTACACCGACTCGGCCCGGTGGGCCACGTCGGCTCCATGGTCGCCGGAGCTGGCCGAGGCGTCGCCCTGGGATGCCGCGTGGCGCTGTGCGGAGTTGAGCAGCAGGGCCCGCCCGTAGCCCGCCTCGAACAGGGCGCAGCCGAGCTTGCCGGTGTCGATGTCGTACCAGGCGTGGGGCGCCTCGAGGACCAGCGGGGCGGGATCACCGCCCTCGCGGATGGCGTAGAAACCATCGGCGGCTCCGGGCTCGCTGGACAGCAGCACCCAGCCATCGTGCTCGCTGAGGGTCAGGCCGGCGGCTTCGGCGCGCCGCTCCGCCGAGGCGGGGATGCTGCCGCTTGCGGCGCCCCGGACGACATCGGCCATCACCGCCCGCACCAGGGCGCGGCGCCAGGCGGAGGCGTCGCTATAGCCCTGGTCGTTGCGCAGCTGATCGGCCTGGGACCACAGGTCGGGCGTGCCCAGGGCGGTCGGAACCAACCCCAGGAGCAGCAGGGGGAGGATCAGCGCGTGAGCTCGCACTTCACCTCCTTCGCCCAGTGTTCGGGGAGGTCCGGCTCGCTGTTTCCGATGGTGCTCTCGAAGCGCAGGTACACCGGCGCGGGGTGCTCGCCCACGGGGACCTGGACGGTGACGCGGTGCATGCCGGGGACCAGGTCGTCACCCAGCACCAGCCGCACGCCCTCCCAGGCCACCATGTCGCCGATCTCGGCGTCCTCGAGGCGCGCGATGCGGCCGGTCCGCTCGGGCTGGACCGCTCGGGTGGCGCGGGAGAGGGAGGTGGAGGGGCCGCCGTGACGGCGAGGGCGGCCGCCATCCAGTTCGGTGACGATGGTGGGGGGATCGGCCCAGGTGGGGGTGTAGGGGCGCACGTACACCACGGTGCGGCCCTTGCCGCTCACCATGACTGGAAGGGTGAGGGTGGTGGAGTCGGCCCGGTAGACCTGGCGCCGGGTCCAGCGGTCTCCCTGGCCTGGAGCCCGGGCGAGATAGGCGCCCGATGGTGCCTCGAGCGTGCACTCGGAGGTGCCGGGCTCGAGCCCAGCGAAGCGCAGCACACCCGCCGAGGCGGGCAGGCGCAGCTGCACGCTGCGCTCGCCGCAGGTGACGGTGACGGGTTGGCCAGCCGAGCTGGAGGAGACGCGGTAGTCCACGGCCAGCTCACCCGTGGGTGGGACCTCGAGCTTTGTGGAGTCGCCCAGCTGGGTGCGATGCCAGGGCTTCCAGGCGGCCCCGTTCCGGAAGCGCTCCATGAGGGGGTAGATCGGGTGCTCGCCCTCGGGCAGCAGGACCTCGGTGTGCAGGGCCTGGATGCCGCGGCTGCGCTTGGACGGCACGATGCGCACGGTGGCGTCCAGGCGCATCAGGCGGTCCTCGTCGATCAGCTCGGCCGTGTTGATGGGGGCGAGAGAGACGTAGGGGGCCAGCTCCCAGGGGGCGTAGCGGCCGGTCCAGCCGTCGGGCAGGGCGTACTGCTCATGGCGCTCGGGTTCGTTCTGGATCGGCACCAGGAAGCGGAGGTCCACCGGACCGTCGGAGGTGAACTCCAGGGTGGTGGCCTCGAAGGGGTGGAAGAGGTGGACCTGGGTCTCCTCGGAAGCCCACGGCGCCTCGTTCTCGACGTAGGCCTCGAAGGGCGCGTGCTCGAACTTGGCCTCGAAGCTGCCTTCGCCCAGGCTGTTGCCGTCTTCGTCGTAGGCCACGTAGGTGACGGTGACGGGCTCGAACTCCATGGGGGGCTCGGCGTCGGGGTCGTCGGGGTGGGCTGGCGCGGTGCGCTCGGGCGTGGGGTCGTGGCCCAGATCGGCGATGGCCGCCCACTCGGGAGGCGGGACGGGCCGGGCGTCCACCCGCAGCGAGCCCCAGTCGGCGCCCGTGGCCACGGGCACCACGATGGGCACCAGCCCGTGGTCGGCGCGGAAGTGGGCCAGGCGCCTCAGCTCCGGTGCCTGGGGCTGTTCGCCGTTGGAGCCGGGTGGCTCACCCCATGACTTGCCGGCGGGCGGGCTGAGGGTGAAGCGCATCCGGACGTCTTCCTGCTCCCAGGGATTCTCCCAACGGATGCTCCACAAGGCCCCGGCTGGGACCTCCCAGCGGAAGGCGGACAGGGTGCCCTGGTCGACCTCTTCGGGCCGCAGCGAGGCGTCGACGAGGGTGGTCACGAGGGGGATGCCCTTGGCCTGCTCGCCCGGCTCGGGATCGTCCAGCTCGGTGGCCACGTTCAGGCTGCAGGGACCTCGCAGGTTGAGGGCCGTGGCGTGACCCGTGCGCAGCAGGAAGCCCTCCTCGTTCGAGGTGGGCGCGGGGGAGGGGGGGGCCAGCCGGTGCAGCGGCACGCTCTCGGCGGTCTGGGCCTCGGCGTGCAGACGCTCCCGGATCCAGCCCATCACGGCCGTGCGCTCGGTGGGGTGGAGGTTGTCCCACTCGAAGGGGTAGATGGCGCGGGTGCGGATCTCCTGCTTCTCGGGGGAGCCGAAGAAGCGGGTCTGCTCGAGGGGCTGGGTGGGCCGCTCTCGATAGACCCGCAGCAACAGGCGCTGGTCCCGCTGCTCGAGCAGCGGACGGACGGTGAGCATGCCGCCCTCTGGCAGCAGGTGCCCGGGCTCGATCTCCAGGATGCGACTGTCGGTGACGATCCTGTCGCCGTAGGGGGACTGCAGCGCGGGGGCACCGTCGGGCAGGATAGTGCGCCGGGAGCGGGTCCAGTGCTCGCGGACCGTGGGCTCACCGCCGCTGGGGGTGATGGTGATCTCGAGACCGTACAGCCAGGTGAGGGTCTCGTCGTCGATGCCGGGATCCGGGGTCTCGAGGTGGGCCAGGATGCGGATCTTGGGCTCGTCGGACAACAGGCGGATGCTCACCTCCTGGCCGGAGGCCAGGGCGTAGTACATCTCGCGCATTCCGGGAGGCTCCTGCTCTTTCTGGAGCTGGGCCATGGCGAGCAGCGCCACCAGGGTGCCGACCACCAGCCAGCCGAGCAGTGGGAGGGCGTGCCTCATCGGGCGTCCTCGCGGAGCATGGCGGCGGTGCGGCCGTACAGGCGTACCTCTGCGGTGTCGTGGGGGGTGTCGGTGAGCTCGCCACCGGCGCGGGCCAGGGCCGCCACGAGGCGGTGCTCCTGGTCCTCGATCACCAGGTAGGGCAGGCCGTCGTCGCGATCCAGGAAGGCCCAGACGCCCATGCCTTTCTCCCGCGCCAGCCGCTGGAGACGGTCGAGCTCGCCGGGGTGTCCGGTCTGAGCGTTGCGAGCGAGGCTCGCCAGCAGGGGTTGGTACTCCTCGGCCGCGGTCGTGGTGTCCATGGCCTGGGCCTGGAGCATGTCCTCCAGCACGCCCTCGCCGAGCTGGATGTGGGAGCTGTGAAGCAGGCTGCGCAGGGCCGAAGAGGTGCCTGGGGTGGCGAAGCGTTCCCGGAAGAGGGGAGAGAGGTAGACGGTGACGTACTGTCCGCCAGCGTAGCGCACGGCGTCGGCCCGTGGGTTGGCGGGATCGTAGAATCGAATCCGCTGGTAGTCGCCGTCGTACCAGACGACCGAGCCACCGGAACCTTCCACCAGGCGGCGCACGGGATCGACGTAGTCGGGGACCCGATCGCCCGGGCCCAGGGGCCGTCCGATGGAGATGACCGCATCGGCGCCGGGGAACTCGTCCTCGCGGTAGGCGTCCACGGAGACCACCGTGACACCGGGCTGGCTGAGGGTGAGGGCCCGAAGCACGGAGAGCTCGGGAGCCCTGACGGATGCGCGCTGAACGGCCTGTGCGTCGAGATCGGCTCCCGCGTCGTGGACCAGGATGGCGGCGGCCTCGGTGCCGGCCCACCAGGTGCGTGCCACCTCGGCGGCCAGGTGGTGGCGCCGCGCGGCGCGGACCTCGTAGATGACGGGCTCACCGCCGACGCGACGCAGCCACAGCGTGTACAGTGGCGGGAGCTTGCCCGGGGCGGGTCCGAGGGTGACCAGCTCCTCGTCGGCGCTGACCTCGAGGCCCAGGCGGTCTGCCTGGGCGGCGGCCAGGCGCAGCCAGCGCTCGTCGCCCTGGCGGGCCTCGAGCAGCGGGTCCACGACGGCGCGGTGCAGGAAGAGCAGGTCGGGGACGAGATCGCTGTCGTCTGGCTCGGGCTCGGGGGCCGGCATGGCCTGGCCATCGGGCTCGTACAGCGGGATCGGGTCGTGCCGCGGTTGGCCGTCGAAGCGGCGCAGCGCCAGGTCGAGCAGGGTGGACTCGTCCACCAGCAGCCGGGCGTGGGCGGAGTCGTCCGAGGGCAGGTCCCAGGACGGCACCAGATCGGGGATGACTGCGCTCAAGCGCTTGAGGTCGATGGCGTCGGGCAGACGGCGGGCCACCGTGAACGAGGAGGCCGGGGCCGTGTAGAGCTCGAGCACCGCCGTGTCCGGCTCGATCGCCTGGCGCCGCATGGCGGAGGCGGGGGAGAGCAGCAGGGTGCCAGCGTCGAGGACCTCGGCCAGGGCCACACCGGCCTCGGCCAGGCCCGGGGTGGTGGCGGCGTCTGGGACCACGATCATCAGGTTGTCGTGGGCGCGGCTGCGCAGCCAGGCGGCGCCGAAGAGGTTGTGGCCGCCGGAGTGCAGCACCACTCCGTCGGGGTAGACGTCGGCCCTGAGGTGATCGCCGTTGTAGGGCGTGCCGGAGCGGGCGACCTTCCAGGCGTCTCGCAGCTCCACCAGCACGGTGGTGTCGGGGAACTCGGCCGGCGGCAGGACCACCTCGGTGACCGCGGACCAGGCGGGCCCTTCCCTCTGGTCGATGGAGGCGGTCATGCGCTCTTCGGGCAGGGGGCGTAGCTGCTCGAGGCCCACGCCGAGTGTGGTGCCCACGATGAAGGCGGCCAGGGAGATGAACAGTGCCGGGAAGAACACCCGGGGCAGGCTGCCGTACCGCCAGCACCGCACGGCGATCAGGGCCGGGAGCAGGTAGCCGAAGCCGAACAGGTCGGTGATGCGCAGGCCCGGGTACTTGTCGGCCAGCCCGAACGACAACAACAGCTTGACCGCGTAGCTGGCTGTGAACGCCAGCACGAGTGGTCGCATCCCTGTGAGGTTGGCGGTGCGGATCACGGGCAAGCGCTGGATGATGCGCAGCGCGCCGACGATCAGCAGCACCTCGACCAGCGTGGCCGCCAGCTTCTCCGGGTGGACCCAGGTGATGGCCAGCAGGCCCGGGATGATGATGCCCCCCGCGTCCCAGCCGTAGCGGACGGCCATGTGGGTCGCCATGAGCGCTCCGATCAGCAGCAGCATGTAGGCGCGCGGCGAGGAGATGAAGTCGCGGCTGAGGTCCTCGTAGGTGAGCTCGAACTGCGCGAAGCTCAGGTTGGTGTGGGGGAGCAGGATCCACAGCAGCAACAGGTAGACCACCAGGGTGGGGGCGGCGACCATGGGTAGGCCCTTGTACAGGCCGGTGCGCCACATGGCGTTGGCGGTCAGGGGCACCAGGACCAGGCCGAGGGAGTTCAGCGGGGTGTTGAGGGGCAATCCCATCTGCTCCAGCATGGACATGAAAGGTCCGCCTTCGATGAAGAGGCGAACCACCACGGAGACCAGCAGGATGAGGAAGAAACGATTGCGCCCGAACGCGCGGTCCAGTGGGATGATGCGCGGTAATCCCCTGGCGAGCAGCACGGCGAGGCCGTAGGTGATGACCGCTTCACCCAGCACCACCAGCCCCGCGCGTGGCTGGATGACGAACACACCGGCGAGGTAGCCGGGGACGACAAGGCCCGACTGGGGCCAGCCGTACAGCTCGGTGAGCACCCAGATGATGAGCACGCCGATGAGCACTGCGGTGAGCAGGCTGTTGTCGACGTAGGCACTCGGGAACACAGACAGCAGGACGAATCCCTCGGCGACGGCGCGTGAGGCCTCCAAGCAAGACCTCTAAGTTACGACCCTATGCTACTGGAAGAGCCGGTGTGATCCAAGCTGCCGCGGCTCAAGCCTCGGACAGCTGGATGCGGTAGCGAGCACCCTGCTCTCCGCCGCCCTCGACGACGAAGCTTCCGCCCATCGCCGTGATCAGGCGCGAGGCCTGGGCGGATCCTTGGTCGCGGGCATCGCTCGCGAGGCGCTGTAGCACGTGCAGCGGCGCCGCGTGTCCCTCGGTCCGGACCAGGATCTCCACGGCGCCCGCGGGGGCCTGGAGCTCAACCAGCACGGCTTGATCCGAGGTTGTGTCCCGCGCGAGCTCGTGGATGAGGGACAT
>CAZHIK010000080.1:0-210 GCA_964532635.1 uncultured Enterobacterales bacterium | reverse complement strand
GGGCGGGGGCCAGGGCCACGGGGGTGTTGACCAGGCGGACCCGGTGCTCGCCGAGGCTGCGGCGCGCGCCGGCCACGACCTCTTGCAGCAGGTCGATGACCTGGATCGGCTCGGACGCACCACCCTCTCCGGTGCGGGCGACGTCTTCGTATCGATCGAAGATCTCGGCCATCTCACCGCAGCGAGCCGCGATGCGGGGAGCGACCTCGG
>CAZHIK010000079.1:13102-15670 GCA_964532635.1 uncultured Enterobacterales bacterium | reverse complement strand
TCACCGAGCACACCCTGCCTGGCTGGATGACCAACGTCACCGCCGGCCGCATGGCCAACAAGCTCAACCTCCACGGCCCCAACATGACCGTGGACTCGGCCTGCTCCTCGGGCCTGGCCGCGCTGGTGCCCGCCGTGTACCAGCTGATGTTCGGCGACGTCGACGCGGTGATCACCGGTGGCCTGAACCGCCAGCTCAGTGCCGAGTTCACCGCGGGGGTCTGCACCCTGGGTGCGGTGGCCGAGGACACCCCCCGGCCCTACGACGCCACCGGCAAGGGCTTCCTGATCGGTGAAGGCGGCGTGTTCTACCTCCTGAAGCGCATGGACGACGCCCAGCGTGACGGGGACGAGATCGTCGCCGTGCTCCGCTCGGTCCACGGCTCCTCCGAGGCCGAGAGCCGCTCCATGGTGGCCCCGTCCGAGTCCGCGGTCCGCCGCTCCATCCGCAACGCCATGGAGCGCACCGAGGTGAAGGGCCACGAGGTCACCGTGGTGGACACCCACGGCTCCGCCAACCCCATCTCCGACATCGTCGAGGCTCGCTCTCTGGCCGCCGAGCTTCGGGGCGACGACGCCGCGGGCCCGCCGGTGTGGATCACGGCCATCAAGTCCCACGTGGGCCACCTGTACGGTGGCTCCGGTGCCAGCTCCATGCTGTCCACCATCCAGGCCCTGCGCAGCGGCACCGTGCCCGGAATCCGCAACCTCGAGACCCTGCGCCCCGAGCTCGAGGCGACCGCGGGCCGTGCCAGCCCCCGCAAGGGCACCGGGCCCCTCGAGCCCGGCGCCACCAGCGGTGGTGTGAACTCCCTGGGCCTGGGCGGTGCCAACTACTTCGCGGTGCTGTCGCTGCCCGAGGCGGTTCAGCCCGTGCAGCATAGTGAACCGGAGCCAATCCCTGCCCCCGTTCCCGAGCCACGCCCGGAACCCATCCCCAGCCCCCCCCCCATGCACTCCACCAACCTCACCGACGTCTTCCTGCGTGGCGCCACCGACCACGCCTCCCTGGCCGCCAGCGTGCGCCAGGCCCAGCAGAGCCCAGACCCCCTCTGGCTGGATCCCGAGGCATGGTCCCATCCGCAGCGAATCGCGGTGGCCGCCGCCGACGCCGACACCCTGCAGGCCCGCCTGAAGGCCGTGGACACCATGATGGAGCGGGGTCTGGATCTCGCGCCCCTCGAGTCCCAGGGCGTCTATGTCGCCCGAGACGCCGAGCCCCAGCCCGGGCTGGCGTTCTGCTTCCCCGGCCAGGGCGTGCACTACATCGGCATGGGCCGGCAGCTGTATCACCAGGATGCCAACGTGCGCGCGGTCTTCGACCGGGTCGACGCCCTGGCGCGGGCCAGCTTCGGCTTCGAGCTGCTGGAGCACATCTTCGGCACCCCCGGCGACGCCGGCATCGAGCGCGAGCTGGGCACCCTGGTGGGCGCCCAGACCTCTGCCTTCGCCATGGAGGTGGCCCTGGGCCGCTGGCTGCTGGCCCGAGGGGTTCAGCCCGATGTCTTCATCGGCCACAGCTTCGGTGAGATCTGCGCCCTGACGGTGGCCGGCACCTGGGACCTCGAGGTCGGCTACCAGGTGGTCACCGAGCGCATCCACGCCGCGGGCATCCCCGCCACCTCCGGCGCGCCCGCCCTGGGCATGATGAGCCTGATCTGCGACGAGCTGCAGCGGGACGCCCTGCTGGCCCTGGCGGGCGAAGAGGTGGTGCTCACCAACGTCAACGCCCCCGGACGCTACATCCTGGCCGGGGTGAAGGCCGCCATCGAGCGCACCGTGGCCGGAGCCCAGGCCTTCGGCGCCGAGGCTGTGCTGCTCCCCATCGGCGGCGCGTTCCACTCCCGCTGGATGGAGCCTGCCTGCGAGCCCTTCCGCAAAGCCCTGGCGGCGCTGCCCTGTGAGCGCCCCACCCACCGCCTGATGTCCACCGTCAGCGGCGGCTACATCGAGCCCGAGCAGGTCAACAGCGCCTTCCTGGCCGAGCACTTCGCCCGCCAGCTGGTCACCCCCATCGACCTGCCCCGGGATGTCGAGCGCCTGTACGCCGACGGCGTGCGCCACTTCCTCGAGGTCGGCCCCCGCTGGTCCATGACCCGCATGGTGGCCGGCATCCTGGGCGAGCGAGCCCACCGCGCCTGCTTCTGCCTGCACCCCAAGATCGGGGACGAGGAGAGCTTCCGCCGCGCCCGGGCCTTCCTGGCCGCTACGGGCTGGCTGAAGGCCGACGCCGCAGGCGCTCTGGCCGACGTGCTCGACCCCGCCTTCCTGGCCTTCGTGGGCCAGGCCGAGCCCACCGTGCTCCGCACCCTGGCGGACCTGCATCAGCGCTGGAGCGCCACGGAGCCGGCCGTGGACCCGGCCCTGACCGAGGTGCCTGAACCCACACTGTTGCCAGCGGCGGACGAGCCGGCACCCGAGCCACAACCCGAGCCCCCCCCCGCCCCGGGGGCCTCCGTGGAGACCTGGATCCAACGCCTCACCGACAAGCTGGTCGACGCTACGGGCTACCCGGCCGACATGCTCGAGCCCCAGCTCGACCTCGAAGCCGATCTGGGCATCGACTCCG
>CAZHIK010000079.1:0-13002 GCA_964532635.1 uncultured Enterobacterales bacterium | reverse complement strand
GCCGACATGCTCGAGCCCCAGCTCGACCTCGAAGCCGATCTGGGCATCGACTCCGTCCAGCGCGCCGAGATCTGGGTCGCCCTGCTCTCCGAGCACGGCCTGGACACCTCCACGCGGCCCTCCGGGCCCAGGACCATCGACAACCTGGCCGGCGTGCTGGCTTCCCTCACCACCGAGCCAGAGCCGGAGCCAGAGCCGGAGCCAGAGCCAGAGCCAGAGCCAGAGCCGACTCCCGAGCCCCCCGCCCCGGTCCCCGACGACAGCGACCCCGACGCCAACATCCTCCTGGCCCTGGGCTCCACCCGCCTCGCCCGCGACGCGGACAGCCCCTTCCCCTGCAAGCGGGTGCTGGCCATCACCGCCGACCTGGGCAGCAGCCCGGTGGTGGACCGCCTGCGCAACGCCGGCATCGAGGTGATGGCGCTCCACGCCGCAGCGGTGGCGGGCATGAACGCCGCCGAGCTGGCCTTGGCCCTCGAGGGGCAGGACAGCCTGATCTACCTGGCCCACCGCAGCCTGGTAGGTCTCGACGCCCGCGGCGACGAGCTCTCCAAGGCCTTGAATGAGCAGATCTCCCTGCTGTACCGGGTGTTCCGCGCCATGGCCCCCGTGCTGGGCGAGCGCCCCTGCCGGGTCCTGGTGCCCGTGTCTCAGGACGGCTGCTTCGGCGCCTCCTCCCGGGGTCCCACCCACCTGCTGGGGTCCTTCCCCGCCGGCTTCGTGCGCGCCCTGCAGCGAGAGCTGCCCGACTGCCTGTTCCAGCTGATCGACACTGGCGAGCAGTCCTGGGCCGAGGCCGTCGAGCAGCGCATCGACCGCATGGGTCCCGGGCTGGAGATCGGCCTGAGTGCCTACGGCCCGGTGCTGCCTACCACGGTGCCCCTGGGCCAGGTGGTGCGCCGCGGCGACCTGCTGCGGCCCGGCGACCTGCTGCTGGTCACCGGCGGTGCCCGGGGCATCGTCTTCGAGTGTGTGCGAGCGCTGGCCGGCCTCACCGGAGCCCGGCTGCTGCTCACCGGCCGCACCCCCATGCTCGAGGACACGCCGGCCTGGCTCGAGGCGAGTCCCGAGGAGATCGACGGCGTCCTGCGCAAGCTCGAGATCGAGCGGGTACGCAGCCGCGGCATGGGCCTGGGCGCCTCGCGGCGCGCCACCTCCCAGGCTCGCGCCCAGTGGGAGCTGCACCGCAACCTGACCCAGCTGGACGCCGCTGGCATCGACGCCCGCTACGAGCTCTGCGACGTGTCCGACCGCCGCGCCCTCGCCAGCCTGATCGAGCGCGTCAGCCGACGCGAGACCATCCGCGGCGTGGTGCACGGAGCCGGGGTCCAGCGCGGCCGCCTGATCTCGGAGCTGGACGACGAGGAGGTGAACCTCACCGTAGCCACCAAGCTCGAGCCGGTCTTCGCCATGCTCGACAGCCTGGATTTCTCCGAGCTCCGGCTGTTCTCGGCCTTCGGCTCGGTGGCCGGCCTGTTCGGAAACGCGGGCCAGACCGACTACGCCCTGGCCAACGACCTGTTGGCCGGCGTGGTGCTGGGCATCGCCCGCCGCTGGCCAGCGCTGCACGCCCAGACCATCGACTGGACCGCCTGGACCGGCACGGGGATGGTCACCGCCGAGGAAGAGAAGCGCTTCGCAGAGGCGGGCCTGAAGCCCCTCGACGTCCAGCGGGGCGTGCGCCTGTTCCTGGACGCCGTGCTGGGCGCCGAGCATCCCCACCTGGCCGCCTTCAACGTCACGGCCGCGTTCGCCGACAGCCGCGACATCGTGCACCATCCCCTCACCCCGCGGCCCCAGGGCAAGCTGCTGGATATCCGCGGCAGCGGCACCACCACCGTGCGCTTCTCCCGAGCCCGGGACCTGTGGCTGGACCAGCACAAGGTCAACGGCGAGCCCGTGGTGCCCGGCACCTTCGTCACCGAGCTGTTCGCCCAGCAGGCGACCGCCCGCGGGCTGGGGGTGAAGGGTGTGCGCTTCCGTCGCCCCATGGCGGTGCGTGACCGAAGCCTGGCGGTGGAGCTGATCGAGGTGGACGACCGCATCCTGGCCCTCCCCAAGGACCGGCCGGACCTGCCCGCCAAGGCCCTGCACAACCTGTCCTTCGCCAGCTGCACCGTCGGCGAGATCGAGCGCGAGGAGCCCCGCCACCTCATCTTCGCCGCCCGCGAGCTGCTGGCCCTGCACGGCGCGGCCCAGGAAGCCCAGGCGCCCTTCTACACCATGCTGGACGAGCGCTTCTCCCGGGCGCTGGACACCGGGCCCATCTTCCGCGGCATCATGGCCACCCGTCGTACCGGAGATCGGTTCCTGGCACTGTGCCGCCTCACCGACGAAGCCGTGGCCGCACTGGCGCTACCCGGCAGCTTCCAGACCCACCCGGTGCTGGCCGACATGGCGGTCCAGGTGGGTGCCGCCTGGGCGATGATCGAGCACGACGTGATGGCTATCCCCTGGGAGATCGGCAGCCTGCGGGTGTTCGGCGAGAGCCAAGAGCGCGAGGCCTTGGTGATCTGCCAGGCCTCCAAGCTGGGCCCCAAGACCAGCGTGATGGACGTGATGGTGCGGGAACCCGACGGCCGCCCCATCTTCGCGCTGATGGGCTTGACCTTGGAGGCCATCGCCAGCGGCGATGACGACCCGGAGGCCGACACGGCCCAGGTGCCCGACGAGATAGACCTGCCCGAGGACAAAAAAAAAAGCCTGAGCCCGCGCTCCTAGCCCGCGACAGCCTACCCGAAGCCGCCGACGTGGTGGTGGTGGGCGCCGGTCTGGGCGGCCTGTGCTGCGCCGTGGAGCTGGCGCGCCAGGGCCTGGGGGTCTGCGTGCTCGAGCAGCACGACAAGCCCGGGGGCTACGCCCACGGCTTCCGCCGCAAGGGCTATCGCTTCGACGCCTCGCTGCACCACCTGGGAGGCCTGGACGAAGGCGCCATGGCCCGCGGCCTGCTGAAGGAGCTGGGGGTGCTCGACAAGCTCGAGGTCCACCGCCGCGAGACCCTGCTGCGGGTGGAGCTGCCCGATCTGGATCTGCGGCTGCCCAACGATCCCGCGGCGATGCTGCGGGACCTGGGAGAGCGCTTCCCCCACGAGCGCGCGGGCCTGGTGAGCTTCTTCGAGACCCTGCGGGAGCTCAAGGCCCACACCACCGGCCCGGTGGTGGATCCCGACTTCGACCTGCCCCCGGCCGAGCGCCTGTCCAACCGCTGGGCGGACCGCACCCTCGCCGAGCTGGTCGCCGAGCACGTCGATGACCCCGTCCTGGCGTCGGTGCTCACGGCCCCCTGGCCCTACATCGGCCTGCCCCCCGCGCTGGCCGCCGCCGGCTTCGGCACCTGCGTGCTCGGGAGCACCTGGCTCGAGGGCGGCTGGCAGCTGCGCGGCGGAGGCGCAGCGCTGTCGAGGGCCCTGGTGGAGCGCCTCGAGGAGCTGGGGGGTCGCTGCATCCTGCGGGCACCCGTCTCGGAGATCCTCGTGGAGCAGGGTCGTGCAGCTGGGGTGACGCTGAGCGACGGGCGACGGATCCTGGCGCCGGTGGTGGTCTCGAACGCCAACCCCTTCCAGACCTACCGGGAGCTGCTGCCCTCCGGTGCCATCCCCGAGCGCTACCTGCGCCTGCTCGACAGCATGGAGCCCTCCGTGAGCTTCTACGCCCTGTACCTGGGGCTCGACTGTCCCCCGAGCGCCGTGGGCGTCACCGAGGACGAGCACTTCGTGGCGCAGCACATCGATGCGAACCGGGCCTGGGATCGCCTGCTGGCAGGCGCGCTGGAGCACACGGACTGGTCCGTCGCCAGCATGGAGCGCGCCGATCCCGACGCCGCTCCCCCTGGTGGCGGCGTGGTCACCATCATGGAGCTCACCCCCGCCGCCGACTGGCTCGAGCTGGACCGCGAGGTCTATCGGGAGCGCAAGGCCGACGTGAAGGAGCGCCTGCTGGCCAAGGTGGGCCAGCGCTTCCCCGCCCTGCGCGACCACATCGTGGTGGCCGAGCTGGCCACGCCCCGCACCATGCACCGCTACACCCGCAACCACCGCGGCGCGGTCTACGGCCTGGCCCAGCTGCCCCGCCAGGCGGGCCGCAAGCGCCTGTCCAACCGGGCCCCCCTGCCAGGGCTGTACCTCACCGGAGCCTGGACCTGGGCCGGCGGCGGCTACGAGGGCGCCTTGGCCTCGGGCCTGCAGAGCGCCGACGCCGTGCTGCTGCAGAACCCGGCCCCCGAGCCGCGACCCCGCGGCCGGCTGACCGCGCCCGTGGACCTCGCCCACCCCGAGCGAATCCAGGTGCGGGCCTCCCGGGACAGCGTGGACTCCCTCGGGCGGGTCACCCCCTGCGCTGTGCTGCGCTTCCTGGACCGGGGCCGGGTGGAGGCCTGCGAGTCCACCTGCAGCGCCACGGAGCAGGAGGATTGGCTGCAGCGCTACCTGGTCAACGTCTACCGGATCGACGCCCGCTTCCCCACCGCCGGCCCCCAGGGGGCTCTGCTCGAGGTGCGCACGGGCCTACGCCGTACCTCCTCCCACCGGGCGGTCTTCGACCAGCGGGTAGTGGACGCCAGCAGTGGAGCCGTCGTAGCCGAGGCCAGGGTGGAGGTGACATTCCTGGACCCCGACCAGGGCCTGGTGCCCGTGCCCGCGGGCTTCGAGGAGGGCACCGCCCCGGCGCGCTGGGACCGGCCGCCCCCCATCCCCTTCACCGACCGGGCCCACTTCCCCGCGGCCCGGGACCGGCGGGCCTACTACGAGGACACCGACGCCCAGGGCATCGTCTACCACGTCACCTACCTGCGCTGGTGCGAGGAGGTGATCGAGGAACTGCTGGGCCCCGACGCCCCGACCGGCCGCATCGAGGCCCTGGACATCCGCTACCTGGAGGCCGCCCGCTTCGCCGACAAGGTCGAGATCCAGGTGGGAGCCCGAGCCGCCGAGCCCCACCGCATCGCCGTGGACCTGCGCATAGTACGCCGTGAGGACGAGACCGTGATGGCCGACGCCACCATCACGCTGGGCTTCGGTGACGAGCCCGTACCCGAGGCGCTGCGCTCGCTGGTGGTGGATGGCTAGCACCGCCGAGATCTGGCTGCTGGACCTGGCCTGGGCCCGGGAGCAGGGCCTGCACCACGACTGGTGGCGGCTGCTGGACGCCGAGGAGCGGGCCCGCGCCGAGCGACTGCGCGACCAGGCCGCCCGGGAGCGCTTCGTGCTCTCCCACGGGCTGCTGCGGCTGGCCCTGAGCCGCTGGGCCCCCGTACCTCCGAAGATCTGGCGCTTCCGCCCCGACGAGTACGGACGTCCGGTCATCGCCACGCCCAAGGACATGGGGATCATCTTCTCCCTGTCCCGCAGCCCGGGACTGGCGGCGGTGCTGGTGGACGACCAGCCCCGCGGGGGCCTGGACGTGGAGCGCATCGGTCGGGTGAAGGATCCCCTGATGGTGGCGAGGGGTTGGTTCAACCTCGAGGACCTGGCCCGGCTCGAGGCCCTGGAAGGGCGCGAGCGGGACCTGTGCTTCACGCGCCTGTGGGCGCTGAAGGAGGCTACCGTGAAGGCCCTGCACCAGGGCATGGCGATGCCGCTGAAGGACGTCTGGATCGACCTGGACGACCCGAGCCGACCGGTGGTGCACAACGCCCCCAGGATCGCCAGCCCCACCACCTGGCACGCCGAGCTGCACCACCCCACCGCGGATCATGTCCTGGCCGTGACGCTGGGAAACTACCAGCGCAGGCAGGTGGACCTGTTGTGGTGGACGGAGCCTCACCGCGAGCGCGACGGTTAGACCCCTCGCTCGGAGAGTCCATGAGCGTCGGCAAGCACCTGCTGATCCCGCCCAACCTGGACCTGGTCAAGCGCCTGAGCTGGAAGTTCGGCCGCCCCAAGATCATCGACCAGGGCATGCGGTACTACGAAGCCAACCCGGCCGAGGTCGAGCGCATCGTGCGCAACCTCGAGTACATGGGCCTGCCCGCCTCTGGGGCCGGCCTCGAGGCCGTGCTCGAGCAGATCGTCGCCCACTACTACGAGAAGCTGTTCATCCTGGTGAAGGGCTACGAGGCGGTGTGGATCGCCCGCAACCGGGTGGAGATCGCGCCGGGGGCCCTCGAGCCGTTCGAAGAGGCCCGGGCCACGGGCAAGGCCGTCTTCCTGGCCGGCTGCCACTTCGGCGCCACCTACCTGCAGGCCCTGGTGCTGGCGGCTCGGGGCTGGGACCTGAACGCCGTGGGCAAGTTCCCCGGGCGGGTGGGGCAGACCCTGCGGGCCAACGACGCCCGCTTCGCAGAGCGCTACGGCACCGGGCGCACCCGCTTCCTGGACGTCAGCGATCCCGACGAGGACGTGCCGGGCGCGATGCTGCAGCTGCTGCTCACCGGCGGGGTGGTGGCCAACGTCTTCGACGAGAACAACGCCTTCTCCAAGCCCCGCACCCTGCGGGGCCGGCGGGTCTTCGGGGGCTCGGGCATGGACCTCATCCTGCGGAGCTTCACCGACGAGCGGGTGGTGGCGCTCTGTCCCTTCCTGATCCGCACCGGCGAGGAGACCTTCCGCTACGAGATCGACCGCCACAGCCTGTCCAGCCCCGACATCGTCGCCGACTTCTACGGCTCCCTGCAGCGCCGCCTCGAGCAGCACCACAGCCAGTGGTACTTCATCCACGAGCTGCACGAGGCGCTGGAGGACCTGCGTCCCGGGGCCTGATCAGCCCGCCATCACCTCTTCCACGAACCCCAGCCCCGCCTCGATCTCGGGGCGGGACAGCTCGGGTGGGTCCATGGCCTCGAAGCCGTGGCGCAGCCCCGCGCCCACCCGGACGGTCACGGGCAGATCACGGCCCTCCAGGGCCTGCCGACAGGCCTCGAAGCCGCGGGTCATGGCCTTGCGATCCTTCTCGGCGTTGAGCAGCCACACCGGGCAGGCCAGGGTCTCGGCCTGAGCCAGCAGGGGCGTGAGGGACCAGGCGGCCGTCAGCTCGGGCGCGAGCTTCATGGGCCAGAATGACAGGTCGAGGAAGCCGTAGAAGGACAGCAGCCCCCGCACGCCGGAGACCGGGTTCCGCAGCAGCTCGGTCAGGACCGGGCCGCTGCTGCCCGAAAACGTCCAGACCACCACCCGCTCTGGGTCCACGCCCAGCTCGTCGGCCTGGGCGCGCAGGATCTCGAGGGCCTCGAGCACGTCGCCCACCATGCCCTCGCTGCGCTTGTAGTTGCCCGACGCGCGGTGGGTGGTCACCGCCGACGCCCAGCCGCGAGCCGCGCACAGTTCGGCGTAGGAGCGGAACATGCCCCAGCCGCGCGCCTTGCGGAGCAGAAAGTCCGGTGCGTCGCCCGGCACGAAGAGCACCACGGGGAGCGGGCCCTCCGGCTCGCCTTCGGGAAGGTAGACATCCATGGCGTGGCCCAGCTTGGGCTCGCCAACGGGGATCGCCGACTGCCGCAGCACCACGCACCCGCCGGTGTCGAAGGGCAAGGGTCGCTCCGCGGCCCTCAGCATGTACATGAGGTAGGCGAGGTAGGCCAGCACCGCGAGGACCAGCAGGCCGCCGAGTGACAGCAGGACGATGGAGAGCGTGCTCATGGCTCCTCCGGGGGGTTGCGGTAGACGCCACCCCGCAGCAGCTGACGCATCAGGCCCAGCTGGTGTCGGATCAGGGCGACGTATTCGTCGTGGTCGAAGTCTGGATTCAAGGCCTGGATGGCCGCCGAGCGGCTGCCGGCGAAGACCCAGGCGAACAGCTCCAGCACCTGCTCGCGAGGCAGGGCGTACAGCTCCCAGTCCACCCCGTCGAACAGCGCCGTGTAGTGCTGCTTGGAGATGCGCTGACGCAGCTGCTCCACCTGGTTGTAGATGCCCACCGCGGTGTCCAGGGAGGCCCGCATGGAGAAGCGGTAGCGCAGGGGCTCACGAGCAGCGTAGGCCAGCAGGGCCTCGAACAGATCCTCCACCCTCCGGAACAGATCCGGCGTGGTGTAGGTGGCGGGATCGTCCTGGATCAGCGCGATCTCGGTGAGCACCTGCTCGTAAAGGTACAGGTACAGCGCTTCCTTGGTGCGGGCGTACTTGAACAGCGTGCCCTTGGCGATGCCCAGGCTCCGTACGATGCGGTTGGTGGACGCGGCCTGGTAGCCGTGGGCCGCGAACTCGCGCATGGCCGCATCGAGCACCCGCTGCTGGCGCTCGGGGGGGAGGCGGTGAAAGGTCGGACTCAGCATGGGGCTCCCGTTGGTGACCAGGTGGTCACCACTCGGGATACACTGTAGTGACCAGGTGGTCACCCCGCAAGGACTTTCAGCTCGCCTCGGTCGGCTGGTCCTCGCTCAGCAGCGCTCCAGGCTCGTCCAGCCCCGTTGTCACCCGCTGGAAGACCTCCTCGAGGCTCGAGCTCTCACGGTGCAGCTCGATCAGCAGCACGCCGCGATCGGCCGCGATCTGGAACAGCTCGCCGCGCACGTCGCGCTCCGCGATGACCTGGAAGCCGGCCGCTTCGGGCTCGGCGACCTGCACAGGGGTGACCCTCTGCACGCCAGGGACGGCCTGCACCGCCTCCAGCAGCACCGACGCCGGCAGCTTGACCTGGCCCGGTGCGTAGACCACCTGGACCAGCTGACCGCCGCGCTGGCGGGCCATGATGTCTTCGGTGGTGCCATCGGCCACGATCTTGCCCGCGTGGATGATCATCACACGGTCGCAGGTGGCCTGGACCTCTCCCAGCACGTGGGTGGAGAGGATCACGGTCTTGTGGCGGCCGATCTCCCGGATCAGGTTGCGAATCTCGATCCGCTGGTTGGGATCGAGCCCGCTAGTGGGCTCGTCCATGATCAGGATCTCGGGGCCGTGGACCAGGGCCTGGGCCAGGCCCACGCGCTGGCGGAAGCCCTTGGACAGGGAAGCGATGCCCTGGCCCATGCGACCCTCGAGCCCACACTGCGCGGCCACCCGGCGCACCGCCGCGGCCCGCTCAGCGCGGGCCAGGCCCCGCACCCGTGCCACGAAGTCCAGGTAGTCCGCAACCCGCATGTCCCGGTAGACGGGGGAGGACTCGGGCAGGTAGCCGATGCGAGAGCGCACCCCGATGGGATCGTCCAGCACGTCGATGCCGTCGATGACCGCGGAGCCGGTGCTGGGGGCCAGGAAGCCCGTGAGCACCTTGAGGGTGGTGGTCTTGCCAGCGCCGTTGGGGCCGAGGAAGCCCACGATCTCGCCACGCTGCACCTGGAACGAGATGCCGTCCACCGCCACGAAGGAGCCGTAGGTCCTCACGAGATCTCGTACGTCGATGGTGGCCATGGGGTTCTCCTCTGGGGCTGGACCCGGTATCCGAGGTCGCCGGGCCCATCAAGCCTCCCCATGCCGGTGTCTGCACGCGGTGCTATCCTCCTGATCCCCTCCGGAGACGACCATGCGCTATGTCCTGCCGTTGCTCCTCCTGCTCCCCATCACCCACGGCTGCCGCAGCTACGAGAGTATCGGGGGAATCAAGATCGACACGGGCGAGCTCGAAGACAGCGACCCAGACACCACCGACGACTCCGGCCCGGACACCGACACCGACACCACCGACACCGGCGAGCCGGATCCAGTCTGGGACACCGCCACCCTGAGCATCATCTCCCCCTCGAGCGGCGACTTCATCCCCATGGAAGAAGAGGGTGAGTTCGAGGCCGTGGTGCTCGACACCGACGGCAACACGCTGGACTGGGACGCCATCGACTGGAGCAGCAGCGCCGACTCCGACTGGGCCCCATCCGGCGCCAGCTTCACCAGCCAGCTCGAGGTGGGCGAGCACGACATCACCGCCTCCACCCGGCTGCCCAACGGCGACCGCCTGGCCATGACCGTGGGCGACGTGCTGGTCCAGAGCGTCTACGCCGGCACCTACACCGGCACCATCTACGTCGAGATCACCATCGAGTATGGCGGCACCCCTTACACGGTCTCCTGCGCAGGCGCGACCACCATCACCGTCGACCTCGAGGGTGAGGCCGCTGTGGGCGACTCCAGCTGCCTCGTGTCGCTGATGGGCTACGACATGGACATGGCGCTGAACCTGGACGCCGAGAACGACGACGGCGAGCTCAGCGGCGAGATGGCGGTGGACATGATGCTGTTCGACGTGGGCATCGAAGCCTCCGGCAGCCTGAGCGAAGAGGGGGAGCTGTACGTCGAGTTCGCCGACGACGTCTATGGCTACGCCGACATCGCCGGCAACGTGGACGCCTCCCGCATCAGCCGCGACACCGACCTGTCCGACTGACCATGAGCGAGGCCCGCGCGCGGGGCCGCGCCTGGCTCGAGGCGCAGCGGGACGATGCTGGCGCCCTCGGCTACCGCCCGGGCCAAGCCCCCCAGCCCGAGCCCACGATGCTGCTCGCCGCAGCGGGCCTCGAGGCCCCGCTGAGCTGGCTGGGGGCCCAGGATCTCGGCTGGGCCGGCCGACTGGTGCCCACCGCGCTGCGTCACCAGCCTGGATCAGGCCCCCTGCGCGAGCGGGAGCTCGCGCGCCTGCTCGCCCGCCGCAGCGAGACCGGATCGGGCACCGGAGACTTCGACGCCAGCCTGCCCGCCTGGGGCTGGGTGGGCGGTACCGCCGGCTGGACCGAGCCCACGGCCCACGCTCTGCTGGCCCTGCGGGCCTCGGGCCGCCACGACGATCGGGCCACCAGTGAGGCCCAAGCCTTCCTGCTGGACCGCCAGGGTGCCGACGGGGGCTGGAACTACGGCAACCCCCGCATGCTGGGCCAGGAGCTGGAGAGCACCCCGGTGGCTACGGGCTGGGCCCTGCTGGCGCTTGCAGGGCTTCCACCGGCCGCTGCAGCCTGCGACGCGGGGCTCGCCTGGCTGACCGCGCGCTGCACGGAGCTTCCCACCGCCCACAGCCTGGCCCTGCTGGCCCTCGCCCAGAGGGCCCACGGCGAGGACCCCATGCCGGCGGCGGTGTCCCTGGCAGCCCGCCAGCAGGCGGGGGGCGACTGGCTGGGCCGCTGCGATCTGACGGCCCTGGCTTGCGCTGCCCTGGCCACGACCCAGCGCCAGCCCTGCCCCTTGCTGCCCGAGGGGATCTGATGGACCCCCACCGCCTGAAACGCATCACCCGCCGCGGCCTGCTGGGGGGAGCCGCCGCGACCACCGCGCTGGTGGCTGGGGGCCTCGGCTGGCGCACCTGCCCTGCGCGCCAGGCGAAGCAGCGGGTGAGCGCCCTGGCCACCCCCGACTACGGGGCCGACCTGGACGCCATCCTACGCCGCGGGCTCGACGCCTGGCCGGACTTGCTCACCCGGCTGCCTGGCGCCCGGGTGCTGCTCAAGCCCAACCTGGTGGAGCACAGCCCCGACCGCCCCGTGAACACCCACCCGGCGCTGGTGGCCGCGGCGGTGCGGGTGCTGCGAGAGCTGGGCGCGGCCCATGTGGCGGTGGGCGAGGGGCCTGGACACCGGCGCGACGGTGAGGCCCTGCTCGAGGGCTCCGGCCTGGGGCCCCTGCTGCGACCGCTGGGCGTGCCCTTCCTTGATCTCAACTACGAGGAGCCCGCACAGCTGCCCCTGGTGGACGACCTCAGCGGCCTGGGCAGCCTGCCCGTGGCCCGGCCTGTCCTCGACGCCGACATCGTCATCTCCATGCCCAAGCTCAAGACCCACCACTGGGCCGGGGTCACGCTGTCCATGAAGAACCTGTTCGGGACCATCAGCGGCGCAGCGCTGGGCTGGCCCAAGAACAGCCTGCACTGGGCCGGCATCCCAGAGGTCACCGTGGATCTCTGGCGCAGCCTGGCTCCCGACTTCGCCATCGTAGACGCGGTAGTGGGCATGGAGGGCGACGGCCCCATCATGGGCGCGCCCGTGGGCGCAGGCTTCATCGCTCTGGGGGACCACCTGCCTGCAGTGGACGCTCACTGCGCCCGGCTGATGGGGGTGAAGCCCGAGCGAGTGCCAACCCTGCGGCTGGCCCGGGCCCATGGCGGCACGATCGCCGCATCGCGCATCGCCACCGACGGCGACGCCATCTCACCCCGGGACTTCGCCCTGCCCCCGCGCTTCGGCTGGCTGCGCTGAGCCCTACTCCGGGCTGAAGAGGAAGGGGTAGCTGACGATCACGATCCCGCCCCCCCTGGGCTCGGGGAAGACGAAGCCCATGACGGCATGGTTGATGCAGGCCTCGACCTCGGGGCTGCCCAGGGTACTGCTCTTGGTGACCGCCGAGGAGACCGTGCCGTCCTTGGCGATCACGAACTTCACCACCAGCTTGCCCGCCAGGTTGGGGGAGGCCTTCAGGAAGTTCTGGTAGCAGTCCCTGATGGACTCGACGTTGTCTCCGATGATCCGGGCGATGATGTCCTTGTCCAGGGCGCCGAGGATGATGGGCTCCGAAGCGACGCTCCCCACGGGTCGAGCCGCACCGTCGGCCCCGATGAGCCCTCCGATGCCGCCCTGTAGCTCGGGCCTCAGCGCGCCCAACACACCCGGGTCGGGCCCCAGGTCGGCCTGCCGCATCACACGGGTGGCCACCGGGGAGTCGACCGCGACCTCGGGCACTGGCTGCTGGTCGCGGCAAACCTGCCAGCCCTCGGGATCCTGGGCCTGGGCCATGCAAGCAAGGGCCTCCAGCTGCGCCGGATCGTCCACATCGGCGTAGTAGCGCTCGCACAGGGTGATGGCGGCCGCGGACAGGGTGGGGCCGCCCTCGAAGACCCGCTGGTTGTCGAGGGCCAGGGCGCAGTAGGCCAGGCCGGGGTTGGCGTGGACCGCAGGCTCGAGGGGCTGGGTGGGGCGCAGGGGGCAACCCGCGAGCCCGACCATGAAGACAAGGGCGCAGCGGCTCACTCGGCACCTCCCGCGATGATGTCCCGAGGGAACATGAGCCCCCGCTCGGCTCGCCAGGCTTCCCAGGCCTCGACCGGAGCGTCCAGGGGCAGGTGGGGGCTCCAGCGGGCGTGGTCGATGGCGCGGACCAGCACCTCGAAGGGCACGGAGGAGTCAGGCACGACGATGATCTCGTGCTCGTCAGGGTACTC
>CAZHIK010000078.1:6532-15702 GCA_964532635.1 uncultured Enterobacterales bacterium | reverse complement strand
CCGAGCAGGCAGAGCGCCAGTGTGATCACGCCCCAGGGGCCGCTGTAGCTCAGCAGGCGGGTCAGCTCGCCCCACAGCACCAGCACAGCCAAGAAGACGGGCAGCGCCACCAGCACGCCCAGTGGGAAGCGCTTCCAGGCTACCAGCGCGCGCCGCGCGAGCGAGGGCTGCGGTGTACCGGGTTCCGACACAAAGGCCGGGTCGTCCACCGTGGACTCCCGCGGCGTGGGGGAGCCGGAAGGCGCGGGCTCGAGGGCGTCGATGGTGGTGGCCGAGCGCCTGCCGTCGGACGACTCGGCCTGCCGGGCGCGCAGCTCGTCGATCCAGTCACGGCTCCAGGGGGAGCCGAGATCACCGGCCGGCGCCTCGCCCCCGCGCCAGGCCGCCAGCAGCTGCTCGCAGTCCTCGAAGCGTTCCTCGGGCTCCACCGCCAGGGCACCCAGGATCGCGCGCTCCATGCGCTCCGGTAGATCGGGAACCCGCTCGCGGGGGGACACGAAGTCGCCGGAGGTGATCGCCTGGAAGGTCTCGAAGACGTTCTCTCTCTGGAAAGCCCTCTTCCCGGTGACCAACTCGTAGAGGATCGCGCCCAGGGCGAACACGTCGGAGCGAGGGGTGACGCTCTTGGTGTCGCGCACCTGCTCCGGTGACATGTAGGCCGGGGTGCCCATGGTGGAACCGGTGCGGGTGTCGCCGGCGACCTCTCCCTCCGGTGGAGTGAGCAGCTTGGCGATGCCGAAGTCCACCACCTTGGGCACCAGTAGGTCATCCTGGATCTCCACCAGGATGTTGCCGGGCTTCAAGTCCCGGTGGACCAGGCCCTGGCGGTGGGCGGCCGACACGGCGGCCAGGATACCTACCACCAGCCGGTCCACCTGGGGCAGGGTCAGGGAGCCCGCGGCGATGAGCTGGGCCAGGGAGGGGCCGTCCACATACTCCATCACCAACGCCGGGAAGCCTTGGACCTCGAGCAGGTCGATCACCTTGACGATGTTGGGATGGCGCAGGCTGCTCTGGATGCGTCCCTCGCGAAGGAAGCGCTCCCGGCAGCCCGGATCGGTGAGCTTGAGCACCTTGAGGGCGTGCAGGCTGCCCAGGCTGACGTGCCGGATACGGAAGACCTCGGCCATGCCACCGCGTCCAATGGCCTGCTCGACCTTGTAGCGGCCTCCGATCTCGACCTGGGACAGGTCCATCTCGCGCGAACCTCACGCCTGGACGGGGGTGAGCTGTAGCACAACCACGGGGGTGAAGCCCAGGCCCGGAGGGTGTATGAGCAACGGGATGACCTCTCCGTCCGCCCGCCCCTGGCTGCCCGCCCTCCTGCTGGCCCTGCTGTCGGCCGTGGTGCTGGGCTTGCTGCTGATGCAGGGCAACGAGCTGTGGCTACCCGCCAGCGTGCAGAGCATCTTCCACCCGATGTACCGGCTGGCCTACTGGATCACCCTTCCCGCTCAGTGGGCGGTGCTGCTGGTCCACCCCATCGCCCACCACCACGTACCGGCCAGCAATCCACCCGCGGCGGCAGCGCTGACGGGGCTGGGACTGGGCGCGGCCTGGTGGGCCCTGGCTTCATGGCGCGGCCAGATGGCGGCTTCGCCGGAACCCGACCCCAAGCGGCGGGACCTGCTCGGCAGCGCCGCGATGGGCCTGGGCGCGCTGGCGACCATGGGCGTCGGGGGCCTGGGCTTCTGGGGCGTGCTCATCGAACCCCGCCGGCTGGTGGTGCGGCGCTACGGGCTGCCCATCCGCGGCCTGCCCGCCTGGGCCGAGGGCCTGAAGATCGTCCAGCTCTCCGACACCCACTACGGCCCCTATGTGCCCCTCCCCTACCTGCGGCGGGCGGTGGCCACGGCCAACGACCTGGGGGCCGACCTGGTGGTGCTCACCGGCGACTACGTGCACCGCACCCCCCGCTCCATTCCCGACGGCATCGGAGTGCTCTGCGACCTCGAGGCCCGACTGGGCCGTTTCGCGGTGCTGGGCAACCACGACCACTGGGCCGGAGCCGAGGCCTGCCGTGAGGCCTTCCGCACCGGCGGGATCCGCATCCTGGATCGCCAGCACGTCTACCTGGGCCCCCACGGTCCCAGCGACACCCCGCTGGACGACGCCCTGTGCCTGGCTGGCTTCGGCGATCTATGGGAAGACGAGCACCCTCCCGAGGACGCGCTGACAGGAGTGGACCCCGCCATCCCCCGGGTGGTGCTGTCCCACAACCCCGACTACGCCGAGTACCTCCCCGAGGACCTGAGGGTCGACCTGATCCTGGCCGGCCACACCCACGGCGGCCAGGTCTTCGTGCCCGGCAAGGGCACCCCCAAGGTGCCCTCCCGCTTCGGCCAGTGGTACGCCGGGGGCATCTGCGAAGGTCCCCGCTGCCCGGTGGTAGTGTCCCGAGGTGTCGGCATGGCCTACCTGCCCGTGCGCCTCGGCGTGCGCCCGGAGATCGTCCTGACCACCCTCACCCGCGCCCCGGAGGCCAGCTGATGTCCCTGAGCGTCACCCCCATCTCTTGCCTGACCGACAACTACGCCTGGTGCTTCGACACCGGCGCCGGCGCCGCTGTGGTGGATCCGGGCGAGGCCGCCCCGGTGCTGCGCTGGCTCGAGAGCCAAGGGCTGGCCCTGCGCTGGATCCTCGTCACTCACCACCACGGTGACCACACCGGCGGGATCCTGGCCCTACACCAGCACACCGGCGCTGCGGTGCTGGGAGCCGCGGCCGACCACCACCGCCTGCCCCCCCTGGACCTGGAGCTGGAAGACGGCGACGAGCCCATCCTGGGAGACCTCCACGCCCATGTGGTCTCCGTGCCAGGCCACACCACCGCCCACGTGGCCTACCTGGTGGACGACGTGCTGTTCGCGGGGGACGTGCTCTTCGCCTTCGGCTGCGGCCGTGTGTTCGAGGGGACGCCGGCCCAGATGTGGGCCAGCCTGGACCGCCTGCGCAGCCTGCCCGGTGCGACTCGCCTCTGCTGCGGCCACGAGTACACCATCGCCAACCTTCGCTTCGCCCGACACCTGCTGCCCGACAGTGAAGCCCTCACCGACGCCGCCGTCCGCAGCATCGAGCGCCGCCAGAAGCGCCAGCCCACCCTGCCCGCCGACATGGACGAGCAGCGGGCCCTCAACCCCTTCCTGCGCTGTGACGATCCGGAGTTGCTGGCCGAGTTGGGCCTCGAAGGCTACGCCCCTGCCCAGGTCTTTGCCGAGATCCGAGGGCGCAAGGATCGGTTCTAGCTTCCGAACAAGACTCGGTTCCCTCCCCTCGAGGGGAGAGGGTGCCCAGGGGGCGGGAGAGAGGGTAGCGGGATCCCCTCCTACTTCCCGAACAGAGCCCTGCAGTCGTCCAGCACATCCCCAGGATGGGTCCCCACGTTCACGTCGTCGTAGCGCAGCACCAGCTGGCCCTGGGCGTCCAGGATCAGGGTGATGCGGCTGGGGACGGGCATGAGCTTGTTGCCCACCGCGCCGTAGTGCAGGGCCAGGGCCTTGTCATCGTCGGACCACAGGGGGAAGGGGTAGCCCTCGGCTTCGGCCCAGCCACGGTTCTTCTCGGGCTTGTTGAAGCTCACACCCACGATGCCCACATCCAGGGCCTCGAACTCGCTCCAGAGGTCGCGGTACCCGCAACCCTCCTTGGTTCAACCAGGGGTCCCGGCCATGGGGTAGAACCACAGCACCTGGGGCCGACCCAGCAGATCCTGGGGGCCACGGGCGTGGCCCAGGTGATCCGCCACCGTGAACTCGGGCAGGCCCAGGGTGTCGGCGGGCCGCTGCCCATGCAGCACGATGCCGTCGGCGGTGGTGGCGGGGGGTTGTGGCTCGGCGGAGACGGCGCAGGCGGTCAAGCCGAGGCTGGTGAGCAAGGCGCAGGATCGCATGGTGACCTCCGCCCACAAGCTGCGCAGGGGCGGGCTCGGGTCAAGCGGAGCGCGACGGTCCGACGGTCACACCGCGAGCGGGGTGAGAGCCCTCACACCTACTCGGGCGACTCGAGCTTGTCGGCGCTCTTGGTGAAGTCGCCCTGGACCGAAGGATCGGCGTGACTGGCGGCCTTCTCGCGCAGGATCGGGGCCACCGAGGCATCGCCCAGCGCCACCAGGGCCTTGGCGGCGTCGCGGGCCACGTGGGTGTTGGTGTCGTCCAGCGCGCCGATCAGGGCGTCCTTGTCCATGGGCATCACCGTGTCGCGCATGGCGCGCACCACGGCCTTGCGCACACTCTCGTTGCCGTTGGCCAGGGCCTCGTGGATCTTCGGCCGCAGATCGGGGTTGCCCAGGCGGGTCAGGGTCTTCCAGGCTTGCTCCACCACCGCCGGCTCGCTGTGGGAGATGCCGGACTGCACCAGCCAGGGCTCGCCCGCGGAGAAACCCCGCTTGCCCACGATGATCACGGCCTTGCGGGCGATGGTGGCGTCGGCATCGGCCATGGCCTGGATCACAACCGGCGCAGCGTCGTCGCCGCAGTCCTTCTCGATGACGCCCAGGGCCTTGGCGCGGTTGGACGTCACCGCGTCCTCGATGGCCATGTGGGAGGCCGCGGTGACCAGGGCCGGGACCTCCATGCCACGCAGGGCCTCGAGGGCCGCCAGGCGCACCTTGGGCGCCGCGTCGCCCTTGGACACCTCGAGCAGCACGTCTTGGCGATCGGACAGCCCGCGCCGCTCCATGTACTCGATGCACTCGATGCGGATCTCGGGATCCGGGCGTTCCAGGCAGGCCACCAGCTCGTCGTCGCTGGCCTTCTTGGGCTTGAACTCGTCGGCCAGGGCGTTGCCCGCGAGGGCGAGGGTCAGGAAGGCGAAGATCAGGGATGGGCGCATGGTACCTCCGGCTGGTGGGTGTGCCCTATCGCTGGACCGCATGGCGAGCCAAGCGGTGCGACGGCCGTCGCGGCGGGGACGCGCTATGCAGCCCTTCATTCACCCCACCGCCGCAGGTCGCCATCCTCCCTCGCGTCGCCATGTTGCTCGTCCTCGCGGGCTGCTCCAGCCCGGAGCCCGCCGCGAAGAGCCACGGCCTGCACGAGCGCATGGAGCGCTACCAGCAGGCCCTGACCGGGGCCGCTGGTGGCTCCCCCGAGCAGCTCGCGGCCTGCCTGGCACTGGAGGATCCCGACCTGGCCGGCGACTGCGCCCTGGTGGCCACCCGCGAAGCCGCAGGGCGCGGCCGGGCCTAGGCCGAGGATCTGTGCCCCCAGGTGCCCGAGGGCCTGTGGCGCGACGAGTGCTGGTTCGAGATGGCCGAGCTGACTGCCCGCAAAGACGTCGAGCGCGCCATCGCCATGTGCGATCGGGCAGTGGCGTTCCGGCAGGACTGCCGCCAACACCTGTGGCAGAGCAAGCTCAAGCGGACCGTGGACAAGCTCGGGCCCGACCACCTGGCGGAGGGCATCGCCAAGGCCGAGCGGATGCACGACCGCTGGGCCGGACTGCTGGGCGCAGGGGACGACTTCGGCTTCCGGTTCTGGCGCCGCTACTACCAGGCGGCGCTGGGGAGCATGCGCCCCCTGGACCTGGCGGTGTGCGGGGAGCTTCCCGACCTGCATAGCGAGCGCTGCCTCGAGGCCGGCGTGGCCAGCTGGACCGCCCACACCGAGGTCGTCACCCGGAGCATCTCGGGGGAGCTGCTGCTCTGCGAGCCCGGAAGCGGGGCCGATGTGCTGGCCCGGCTCGCGTCGCTGGGCCCCGAGACCGAGTGCGTTCCCCATCCCCGCCTCGAGCAGGCGGCAGTCGAGCTGCGGGCGGACAGCTGCCCTGGCCTGGAAGGCTTCTGACCACTCCGGGTGTTGACGGCGCCACCGACGGGGATAGCGATCGCGGCCGGCCGTGGGACCGGCGCCCCTCGCGGAACCCTTGGAGTGAATGCGATGATCTCTGCGAGAAACCTGGGAAAACGCTACGGCGCGGTCATCGCCGCCCGGGACGTGGACCTGGACATCCAGCGCGGTGAGGTGGTGGGCCTGCTGGGCCAGAACGGCGCCGGCAAGACCACGATCATGAAGATGATCACCGGCTACCTGGAGCCCACCACCGGCACGGTCAGCATCGACGGCATCGACGTGCTCGACGACCGCATCGGCGTGCAGCGCCGCATCGGCTACCTGCCCGAGAACGCGCCCCTGTACACGGAGATGCTGGTGCAGGACTACCTGCTGTGGATGGCCTCGCTGCGGGGGATCCCCGAAGCGGAGCAAGCCGCCGCGGTGGTGAAGGCCGCCCGCGCCACGGGCCTCGAGGGCCACATGCTGCGGCCCATCGGCCAGCTGTCCAAGGGCTACCGGCAGCGTGTGGGCATCGCCCAGGCCATCCTGCACCAGCCCGAGGTGTTGATCTTCGACGAGCCTACCAACGGGCTCGATCCCGTACAGATCGAGTCCATCCGCGAGCTGATCCGCAGCCTGGCCCGCACCAGCACCGTGCTCATCTCCACCCACATCCTGCAGGAGGTCGAGGCGGTCTGCGATCGCGTGCTGGTGCTCATCGACGGCAAGCTGGTGGCCGACGGTCCCCTGGACAGCCTGCGCGCCTCCCGGGTCGTGCTGCTGTCGGTGGCCGACGGCACCGCCGACGTGGCCGGCACCCTGGCCAGCATCGACGCCGTGGTCGAGGTGGAGGGCCGCGGCCCCGACGAGAGCCAGCCGGGCTTCGAGCAGTGGGCCGTGCACTACGACAGCGCCGAGCCCCCCACCCCGGCCATCGTGCGCGCGGCCGTGGAGGCCGGCTGGAGCGTGGGGGCCGTGGCTCCCGAGCGCATCAGCCTGCAGGCCGCCTTCCAGCGCCTGCAGACCGAGGTGGCCATGGAGCGCCGGGCCCAGGTGCGCCTGGCGCAGAAGGGAGGTGGGGCGTGAGCGCGGTGCTGACCATCGCCCGCAAGGAAGCCCGGGCCCTGTTCCTGTCGCCGGTAGCCGTGCTCTTCCTGGGCGTGTTCCTGTTCGTGACCGAGTTCTCCTTCTTCACCATCGGCGGCTTCTTCGCCCGCAACCTCGCCGACACCCGACCGCTGTTCGCGGGTATGCCTGCGCTGCTGATCCTGCTGGTGGCGGCCATCACCATGCGCCAGTGGGCCGAGGAGCGGAAGATGGGCACCCTCGAGGTGCTGCTCACCCTGCCGCTGCGCACCCATCACCTGGTGCTGGGCAAGTTCCTGGCCGGCCTGCTGCTGGTCGCCGGGGCCCTGCTGCTCACCCTGCCCATCCCCATCAGCGTCTCCTGGCTGGGCGAGCTGGACTGGGGGCCGGTGATCGGTGGGTACCTGGGGGCCCTGCTGCTGGCCTCGGCCTACCTGGCCCTGGGCCTGTGCGTCAGTGCCGCCACCGACAACCAAGTGGTGGCCTTGATGGTGACCATGGTGGCCGGCGGCGCCCTGTATCTGCTGGGCTCCGACGCCCTGGTGGCGCTGATGAACGACGACTGGGCCGCGGTGTTCCGTGCGCTGGGCACCGGCTCCCGCTTCGCCAGCATCGAGCGCGGGGTGCTCGACCTGCGCGACCTGGTCTACTACGGCAGCCTCACCGTGCTGTTCCTGGTGGCCAACGTCTGGCTGCTGGACGGCGCCCGGCGCGACAGCGCCAGCCCCCAGGGCTTCGGCCGCGCCTGGAAGGCCGGGCTCACCGTGCTGCTGGTGCTGCTCAACGCCGGGCTGCTCAACGCCTGGCTGGCGCCCCTGGGCCAGGCGCGGGTGGACCTCACCGCCGACGGCTCCTACAGCCTCAGTCGGGTGAGCCGCGAGGTGGTCCGGAGCCTGGACGAGCCCCTGATCATCCAGGGCATCTTCTCCGAAAAGACCCATCCCAAGCTGGCTCCTCTGGCCATCCAGGTGGAAGATTTCCTGGCGGAGTACCAGATCAGGGGTGCGGGCAACGTCACGGTGGAGAGCCTGGACCCCAGCAAGGACGAAGCCCTGGAGCGCGAGCTGGCCGAGAGCTTCGGGGTGCACTCGAGCCCGTTCCGCGTCTCCGGCCGACACGAGCAGAGCGTGGTCAACAGCTACTTCCACGTGCTGCTGCGCCACGGCGATCAGCACGCCCTGCTGAGCTGGGAGGACCTGATCGAGATCGAGGTGAGCGAGACCGACTTCGACGTGCGCCTGCGCAACATCGAGTACGACGTCACCCGCGCCATCCGCAAGCTGGGCCAGGACTTCACCACCACCGAGGCGCTGTTCGCCCGCTACGACGGCACCGCCCAGCTCACCGCCTACCTGTCCACGGGCACGCTGCCCCAGGACTGGGCCGAGCTCGGCCCCACCATCCGAGAGGCCGCCGACGACCTGGCGGGACGCTCCGGCGGCAAGCTGAGCTTCGTGGAGATCGACCCCCTCGAGGACCCCGCGCTCCAGCGCACCCTGAGCGAGGAGTATGGCATCCAGCCCATGGCGGTGGACCTTTTCGGCCGCGAGGTCTTCTACCTGGCCCTGGTGCTGGACATGGGCGACAAGCTCCAGATCGTGCAGCCCCGAGGCGACACCACCCGAAGCGAACTCGAGACCGCCCTGGACTCGGCGGTGCGGCGGGCCTTGCCCGGCAACCTGAAGACCGTGGCCGTGGTCACCGAGGACCCCGAGCCCGAGCTCCAGGACCCGAGGCTGCCGCCCCAGTACCAGCCCCCACAGCCCGAGCCGGACTACCAGCTGATCGGCGAGCTGCTGGGAAGCGAGCTGGAGGTCAGCGCGGTGGACCTGGCCGGCGGGGTGCCTCTGAACGTCGACGTGCTGCTGGTGGCCAAGCCGGGCGCGCTGTCCGAGACCGAGCAGTACGCCCTGGACCAGTACCTGATGCGCGGCGGCGCGGTGGTGGCCCTGGCCGGCCGCTACGCCGTCACCGCCGACGAGCGTGGGCTGAACGCCGAGCTGCAGGACGGCGCGCTGCTGGACATGCTGGCCCACTGGGGCGTGCAGGTGGGCGAAGGGATGGTGTTGGACCCCTACAACGCCGCCTTCCCCCTGCCGGTGGAGAAGAGCGTGGGCGGCTACCGCGTTCGCACCGTCGAGTACCTGGACTACCCGTTCTTCGCCGACATCCGGCAAGACAGCATGGCCCGGGGCCACGCTGCGGTGGCGGGCCTACCCAACGTCACCGCGCCGTGGGCTTCGCCCATTTCGTTGGTGGAGGGCCTCGAAGGCGTGAACGCCGAGGTGCTGCTCAGCACCAGCGGCGAGAGCT
>CAZHIK010000078.1:0-6522 GCA_964532635.1 uncultured Enterobacterales bacterium | reverse complement strand
GGGTGCAGCGCTCGAGCAGCATCCTGCCGGACTTCGAGACCTACCCCCAGACCGGCTTCGACCGCGAAGGGGAGCCCAGCGCCCAGGTGGTGGCGGTCAGCGCGCAGGGAAGCTTCCCCAGCTTCTTCGCCGACAAGCCCAGCCCCAGGTGGGATGAGGAGGCGCCCGCGGCAGGTGACGCCATCGACCGCACCGGCCGCACCCTGAAGCGGGCCCTGCCCGACGCTCGCCTGGTGGTGTTCGGCTCCTCGGAGCTGGCCTCGGATCTGATGATCTCCCTGGGCCAGCAGATGGGAGGCGAGGTGCACCGCTCCAACCTGATGCTGCTGCTCAACCTCATCGACTGGTGCACCGAGGACACCGACCTGCTCGAGATCCGCTCCGCCGGCAGCCTGGCTCGCACCCTGCGGCCCACGGGGGAGCTGGAGAAGCTGATCATCGAGATCCTCGACGCCGTGCTGATGCTGCTGGGTCTGCTGGCCCTGGCCGTGGTGCCGCGACTGCTGCGCGGCCGCCGCCGCTCCCTGCTGCAGGAGGTGAGCCGATGACCCGCCTGCACGCCGTGCTGCTGGCCGCCCTGGGCATCCAGGCCGCGCTGACCGCCGCCACTTGGTGGCCGAGTGAGAGCACCCAGGTGGAGGCTCGCCCCATGGTGGAGCTGAACCCCGACAACATCGACTCCATCGTGATCGAGCGCTCCGGCGAGGGGGCCGAGACCCTGAAGATCCTGCGCGAGGGTGACGGCTGGATGCTGGCCAACTCCGCCGGCTACCCCGCGCTGAACGACAAGGTCCAGGAGCTGCTGGACACCGTGCTCGACATCCGCGTGCGCCGCCCTGTGGCCACCCGGGCCGTCAACCACGACGCCCTGCACGTGGGATCGAACGACTGGGGCAAGAAGGTGAGCATCGGGGCCGGCGGGATCGGTCTTGAGCTGGTGCTGGGCGCCGCCTCGGGCCGCGCCACCCACGTGCGCCGACAGGGCACCGACGAGGTCTACGCTGTGCGCGGCTTGAGCGAGTGGAGCATCAAGGACCGCCCCTCGAGCTACTGGGAGCCCGCCGTGGTCGACATCGACGTGGGCAGCGCCACCGCCGTGACCGTGGAGACCCGCGCTGGCGCGAGCATCCAGCTGCTGCGGGGCGACGGGGGCTGGACCTTCGAAGGCGAGGTCCCCGAGGGGGAGCTGATCGACCCCGACAAGCTCGACCGGCTGGCCGACGCCGCCTGCTCCCTGCGCCTGCGAGCACCCGTCGGCCAGCAGGCCCTGCCCGAGCATGGCTTCGAGGCCCCGTCGGCCCGGGTCACCATCAGCCACGACGAGGACGAGTCATCGGCGGTCTACAGCTACGCCCTGGGCAACACCGTCGACGGCGAGACCTTCCTGCAGCGCCCCGACAGCCCCTGGATCGTCACGGTCAGCGAACACAGCACCGAGGAGCTGTCGGGCGCGAGCGTGGAAGGGCTCCTGCTGTCCCTCGACGAGGGGCCGCCGGCTGGTGGGATGGGTGGAATGCCCCAGGGGCTTCCGCCGGGGCTGGACCCGGGCTCCCTGGGACTCTGACACCGGCCGCTGGTACCAACCCACCCGGTTCCTCGACAAGCGCCGTGGTGCTATCCTCGGTCCACCGCCGAGGATCGTTCGGCGGTCCACTGTGGGAGGACCCATGCTCCAGCAGCCATGCACCTGGTTCTTCGCCCTCGCCCTCACCGGCTGCTTCGGGGGCGACTCGAAGGACGACACCGGGGAGACGACCGAGCCGTCGAACCAACCCAGCATCACCGTGGACCCCGAGCTGCTCGAGTTCGGCGCGGTGGCCACCGGTGAGAGCGCCGTCGACAGCTTCTACATCGGCAACTCGGGCGGGGCCGACCTCCAGATCGCGGACATCGCCCTGGCCGACGGCGTAGTGGACTTCGTCCTGCTCAACGAGACCACCAGCATCACCCTCGCGCCGGGGGCCGAGCAGGAGGTGCTGGTCAGCTTCACCCCCAGCAGCAGCACAGCCGTCTCGGCCTCGGCGGTGATCGTCTCGGACGACCCGGATCGACCCGAGGCCACGGTGACCTTCACGGGCAACAGCACACCGGCCGATGTCCAGATCGTCTTCGAGCCCGACAACTACGACTTCGGCACCCTGACGACAGGCGAGTGGGCGCTCGCCGAGTTGGCCCTGACCAACAGCGGCGAGGCCGAAGTGGAGCTGTCCGCGCTGGAGCTGACCGGAGAGGGCTTCACCCTGCTCACCGAGCCCACCCTACCGGCCACCATAGACGCAGGCTCCGCTGTCATCGTGACCGTCCAGTACGCACCGGAGACGGAAGGCACCCACACCGGCCAGGTCGTCGCGGCCACCAGCGACGACGAGGAGGCCATCGCCAGCCTCGCGGGCGAGGCGGAGGCACCCGAGGAGGTCACCGAGAGCTTCCGGCTGATCAACCCGGCGGTGGACCTGCTCTTCTCCGCCGACCAGTCCGGCTCCATGGATGACGACGTGCGGAGCCTCGCCACCATGTTCCCGGACTTCGTCCAAGAGCTCGAGCAGCTCACCACCGACTGGCAGGTGATCGTGGCCAACGACGACGACGGATGCAACAACAGCGGCATCCTCACTCCCACCACGCCAAACCACGAGGCCACCTTCCAGACCGCAATCCAGCAGGGCGGTGGAATGCTCACGGAGTCCCTGCTCACCGTCGCGGACAACGCGGTGAGCGAGGCCAGGCTCGGCGGCTGCAACGAAGGCTGGCTGAGAGAGGGCGCCCTGCTGCACATCGTGTTCATCAGTGACGAGCCCGAGCAGTCATCCCTGGATCCCCTCGTCCTCGTCTCGCGGATCCAGTCCTCCCTGCCCGACGCCCAGCAGGTGCGCATCTCGGCCGTCGCGGGCGACTACCCCGCAGGCTGCGGCTCCGCTTCCCCAGGTACCGGCTACTGGGAGGCCACCCAAGCCACCGAGGGCCTGTTCCTGTCCATCTGCGACGACATGAGCGACAACGTCGAGGAGCTGGGTGCGGCCTCGGGCTGGGCCTGGCTGTTCGAGCTCTCGACGCCCGCCGATCCGGACACGCTGCAGATCACCATCGGCGGCATGGTCCGGGCCACCAACTACACCTACGACGAGGGCCGCAACGCGGTGCTGCTCACAGAAGACTACCCGGGCGTCGGTGAGCAGGTGGACATCACCTATTCCCCTGCTTCGTGAGGGGCGGGGTGGAGCGAACCATCCACATGCGGCACCACGAAACACACCGAGGAACGCCCAGAGCCTGGCTCCTCGCCACCTCGATAGCCGGCTGGACAGGCTGCATCCCCGACCACCCGAACCGCGGCACAGACCAGGACGGGGACGGCTGGTACGCGACGCCCGAGGGGATCGCCGCCGGTGGCTTCGACTGCGACGACGGCGATCCCACTGCCCACCCCGGTCACCCCGAGGTCTGCGACGACCTCGAGGCGGACAACGACTGCGACGGTGTGCCCGATGGCGACGCGCTGCCCTTCATCGATCTGATGAACGACGGGCTGGACGACGGATGGGAGATCGTCATCGGCACGCAGGACGCCATCACCACGAGCGAGGACGGGCTCGTGGTGCAGCAGGCGCCCCTGGCCTTCATACGCGCCCCGGGTGCGGAGTGCTGGACGGACTACCGGCTGGCGCTGCGCTGGGTGTTCGAGGAGGACACCCCCTTCCAGCTCGACCTCGGCGTCTTCGTGGGTCCCGACCTCGAGGAAGGCGAGCCCCTGCAACAGGATCGCTACGTCCTGAGCTGGGACTACGATCACGCAGACAGCGGCAGCTTCGAGCTCCACCGCTGGGTGGGTGGAGAGCCGGTGCTGCTCAACCGCGCCACCTGGCAGCCCAAGCACAACGACTACGCCCTCTCGCCCACCCTGATCTTCGAGGTCCGAGCAGAAGAGCGCTACACAGAATTGCGCCTGATCGGCGGTCGCGAGGAGGTGTTCGTCACCCGCGACCGCTTCGACGACAGGCTCCATGGCGGTGGCGCCTTCATCCACCTGGTCGAGGGAGGCCAGGCCGGAAACTTCGTGGAGGTGGACATTGAACCCCACTGAGCTCGCCGCCGCCACGATGCTCGCAACCGCCCTGCTGGTCGGCTGCCTGCAGCCCTTCCCCCCACTGGCCGAGCAGGACTTCGACAAGGACGACTTCACGCCCTCCCAAGGCGACTGCAACGACAACGACTCCACCACCCACCCCGAGGCGGTGGAGTGCGACATCCTCGGGGCCCCACCCATGGACAACGACTGCAACGGGTTCGTAGACGGCGGAGGCTTCGTGCAGAGCGAACAGGGGATGGTGCTGGACTGGCGCGACGACTTCGACGGCCCCTCCCTCGAGGGCTGGACCAGCGACCGCACCCTGTCGGACTGGGCCATCCGAGACGGGCGGCTCGAGCAGATGGGGCGGGTCAACGCGCAGCTCACCCGCAGCGATGCAGCGGAGTGCTGGCAGGACGTGGAGGTGGAGCTCGAGGTCATCCCCGCCCCCGAGGTGCCGGAGCTGCTCTGCGTCTTCCAGCTCAGGTCCTCCGGACGAGCGGAAAACGACGGTGTGGTCGACCCGCAGAACTACCACTTCAACCTGCACCATCACACGGAGCTGATGCAGGGCATCGGGTCATCCGGGCACTGGGACGGCTGGCGCTACAACTACCTTGCGCGGCTCGGTGTGGACGGCAACGCCCACGTGCTGGCGGGAAGCGACGCGAACCGGAACAGCGAGCCCAGCGGCGAGCGGGCCGACAACTACCTTGGCGGCTGGGACCCCGACAACGAGCCTGCCTGGTACGTCATCACCATGTCGGCCTTCGAGCGGACGGACGCCGACGGCAGCCCGTACACGGAGCTGCGCTGCAGCTACACCACGGACCTGAACGACGGGGAGCAGCTCTGCTTCCCCTCCGACGATCATCCGATCATCGACGACACCGACGACCGACCGCTCACGGGGGGGTTCTCATTTCACTGCGAGTTCATCAGCTACACGGACCTGGGCCAGCCGGAGCAGCAGCAGGGGGTGGCCTTCGAGTACATCCACATCCGCGAGGCGCAGCCATGAGAGCCCGCCTTGCGCTGGCCCTGGCCCTCGCCTGCACGGCATGCAGCCCCTCGGGACCGGCCACCGGCCTGGGAGACACCGGAGACTCCGCGGACTGGAGCTGTCAGCCCACGGGGAGCTTCGCCGAGGAGTTCGAGGGCGATCTCGAGGCCGAGGGCTGGAGTGCATTCCGGGAGACCGTGTGTGGAGCGGAGGGAGGGGAGGCCAGCTTCGACCGGGAGTGTGACCTCCAGCGTCCCTACTGCCTGCAGAGCTCCGGGTTCACCATCGGCTTCGATGCGACCCTGACCTGCGCGTACAACTGCCAGGTCTACGCCTACCTGCGCCGCGGGGGCGCCGATGGCGTCGATGTGGCGAGCCTCAGGCTGCTCTGGCAGAAAGACCTGTACGACCATGTGGAGATCGCGGACTTTGTCCAGCCAGTGCTGCTGGGGACCATGACCAAGCTGGACTTCGGGATCAACAGCGTGAGCATGAACCCGATCCAGCACAGCTATCAGCTCCGCTACGACCACGGCATCATCGACGTCTTCGCCGACGGAGACCCGCTGCTGGCGGGCCTACGGGTAGCCGACGAGGACCGCATCCTGAAGGCCGACACGCTGGTCCTGGTCCTCAACGATGCGAACAGCCGGGGTGAGACCCGCATCGATCGGCTCGAGGTGTCGGTGGAGTAGGGAGCGCATGAGGCTGTGGTAGCATTACCTCCCAAAGACGCCCCATATGGAACACATCATTGCCATCGTCGCGAAGCGAAGGGGTCGGCTGCTGGCCGCCGCACTCACCGCCTGCGGCGCCTGCGTCCCCACGCTCACCCAGCCAGCCGAGGACGCCGACGGTGACGGTTGGTACGCGGGCGACGCCCTGGGCTGGGACTGCGACGACACCCTGCCCACCGCCCACCCCACCCACCCCGAGCTCTGCGACGACCAGCAGGTGGACAACGACTGCGACGGGTTGCCTGACGGCGACGCCCTGCCCTTCCTGGATACCTTTGCAGACGGCATGGACCCCGACTGGACCTTCCTGCTAGGCTCGGCTGAGGCCCTGGCGCAGACCGGCGAGGGCCTGCAGATGCTGGACACTCCGGTGGTGCTGGCGCGCCACCCAGGTGCGGAGTGCTGGGACCGCGTCTTGCTCACCGTGGGCTGGGCCTACCCCGAGGGGGTCTTCGCAGATTCGGTCTTCGAGCTGGACCTGGTGATGATGGCCAGTGCCGACTGGGAGCCCGGCGCGAGCCTGCCCAGCCGAGGCTACCTGCTGCGCTGGGAACGAGACGGCCAAGGCTCCGTCTTCACCCTTTTGCGGCTGCACCCCGACGGCGACACCACGCTCAACCATGCCACCTGGGAGCCGGCCTCGGATGTGTACGACCAGTCCTCCCACCTGGCGCTCGAGGCCCGTGCCACCGACGATGGCACCGAGCTGACCCTGA
>CAZHIK010000077.1:0-15943 GCA_964532635.1 uncultured Enterobacterales bacterium | reverse complement strand
GAAGCTCCAGAGGGGGGACCCCTTAGCTCGGGGTGGGGCGGCTTCCCAACACCGGCTCCGGGTTCGAGGTTCCCGGGACCCGCTGAGGGATTCAGGGGGGCGGAACACGCCTACGGGTCCCAGAGGTAGGACCCATTCTGCGACTCCAGTACCGGAGAACGAAATTCGGTCCCGATGGTGGGACCCGTTGAGGGGCTCCGGATGGCGGAAAGGACCAACGGGTCCTGCGGGTGTCGAAGATCGTCGAACAGCCGTCGAACTCTCGACGATCTTCGACGATCCGGGACCGACAAACGTCGGTTTTCGGCTGGCACGAGGCTTGCGATTGCCCCGAGGCAACCCACGGAGGTTTCATGCAGCCCTGGCACCTCAGCGTCAGCTCAATCAGTCGTCATCCGCTCTTCCCAGAACCCGAGCACACGCGCCGCGCGGTCCACATGCTCGTGGACACCATGGGCCGGGACATAGCCGAGTTCTGCATCGTCGATGACCACCTGCACGCCGTCGTGGTCTGCGACGAGGTCACCCTGGAGCGCAGGCGTCGAGCCCTCACCCGCTGCGTGCGCAACCTCGCCGCCGTGGAGATCAACCCGACCCACGTCACCCGGATCAACGACCGCAGGCACATGCAGAGCGTCTTCACCTATGTCCTACGCCAGCCGGCCAAGCACGGCCTCCCGGCACACCCCGCGCTGTGGGAGGGGGGATGCTTCCCCGACCTGGCCGGAGCGCGGCTGCTGCCAGGGCCGCGGCTGCGCATCATGGAAGCGCTACCCCGCGCGACGCTGGGCGACGCCTTCGAGGCGGTCGGACTGCCCGCGGTTTCCCTACAACCCGTGACCCTCCCCGAGGCGCGCGCCATGGGGGCCAAGCGGATCATCGCCGCCGCCACCGACGCCTGCGCCGCACAGCCGGGACTCCGAGGGCACGGACGTCGGGAGGCGGCAGCCCGGCGCGCCGCCTGCCGGCTCGCTCGCCAGGCCAGAGTGCCCAAGTCCGAGCTGGCCTGGCTGCTGGGCGTCACACAGCGCGCGGTCAATCGCATGGCGGCCCACCCCGCGGGCGAAGCGCTGGTGCCCGTCGTGCTCATGCGGCTGGCGCTGGAGGAGCGGGTCCATGGCGCTCGCTGAGGATATCGGTCCTCCACCCCGAGGAGCCACGCCATGAAGCCCATCACCGCCGATGTCGATGCCATCGCCCGCTGCGGCCTGTACTGCGGCGCTTGCCGCAAATACCGCAAGGGCGTCTGCCCCGGCTGCGCCGGGAACGACAAGGCCAGCTGGTGCAAGATCCGCAGCTGCTGCGGCGAGCGCGGCTACGACAGCTGCGCCGACTGCCAGGAGTTCGCCGACGTCACCGACTGCGAGAAGTTCGACAACTTCATGACCAAGCTCTTCGGCTTCTTCTTCCGCTCCAACCGCCCCGCCAACATCCAGCTCATCAAGGACGAAGGCTACGAGGCCTATGCCGAGCGCATGGCCAAGGAAGAGCGCCAGAGCCTGCCAAGGTGAGGCTCCGCCAGGACGCGTTGGTGCACTCGGGTGACCGGAGTGTAGGAACGGGTCCCAACAGCGGGACCCGTTGGACGGTTCCGGGGGCAGAGTGAAGGAACGGGTCCGAGTGGCTGGACCCGTTCACGCGTTCAGGGTGGCGGAGAGCCCGAACGGGTCCCCCCAGCCGAGTCCACGAACGCCAATGTAGTGGCGGGCTTCACGCCCGCCCGCACCAGAAGCCCGGGGAGGACCGGTCGGGCCTGGGCCGCCCCGCTCCGCTGTTCACCCGTTCATGTGGATGTACTGCCACAGGGGGCCAGTGAAGCCCCGCTTGCGCAGGATGCGGAAGATGCGGGGATCGTAGGCGATCTTCAGCTGCGGCGCGATCCAGCGGGGGCGCGTGGCGCAGCGCTCCACCAGCAGATCGCGCAGCGCGTCGCGGAAGGCCCTGCGCTGCTGGGACAGCCCGGGCTCCAAGGCCTCGAGGTCCTCCATCCACATCATCAGGATGGCCGCGTACGGCTGCAGCTCGTCCAGGAACGCCAGGGTCTCGCGCACGTGGTCGAGGGTCTCGCCGGTGGTGCCCAGCACGAAGGTGTGGCAGTCCATCAGCCCCACGTCCACGCAGATGCCGTGCATGCGCTGCACATCCGCCACGGTGAAGCCCTTGCGCTGGCGCTCGAGGATGGCGTCGCTGCCCGAGTCGGTGCCGATCTCCATGCCCTGGCAGCCCGCGGCCTTCATCAGCTCGGCCAGCTCGCGGTCGAAGCCGATGGGGTTGGCGTAGCAGGTCCAGCCGATCTCTAGGCCGCGGGCGACGATCTCGCGGCAGATGGCCTTGGCGTGGCGGGCCGGCAGGGTGAAGACCGAGTCCACGAAGAACAGGTGGTTCATGTCAGGCTGGGCCGCCATGGACGCTTCCAGCTCGTCCACCACCCGCTCCGGGCTGCGCAGCCGATGCCGCCGCCCCTCGATGAGGGGGTAGGTGCAGTACTCGCAGCCCAGGGGGCAGCCGCGCTTGGTCTGCAGCGAGTCGATGCCGGCTCGCTGGTAGTAGCGGAGGTCCACCGCATCACGCCGGGCGGGGACCAGGCTGTCCAGATCCAGAAAGCTCGCCGACGCGGGGTTGGTGAGCACCTCGCCGCCCACCAGCCGGTGCAGCCTGGGCACCGCCTCGAAGCCCGCGCCCGCCTCGATGGCAGCCAGCAGGGCGGGAAACGCCGCCTCGCCCTCGCCCGAGATGCCCCAGGGGGCCCCCAGCCGGAGCAGGATGTCCCGCGGCATGACCGAGAAGCCCGCACCACCGAGCACCACAGGCACACCAGCCTCGCGGGCCACGGCCACCAGCTGCTCGTAGTAGCGCAGGTTGTCCTCGATGTTGGTGTAGTCGCTGTTCTGGACGTTTCGCAGGCCCAAGGCCAGCAGATCGGGGCGCCAGCTGGCGATGCCCTCCCGGAGGAAGCTCAGCGGTTCCCGCTCGAAGCACAGATCCCAGATCACCTTGTCGTGGACGTCCGGCGTGTTGGCCATCACCGACAGCAGGCCGATGGGCACCACCGGATCCGGGAGCTGCTCACGGTTGGCGGACACAAACGCGATTCGCATCACAGCCTCTGGTTGCGCTCGACGGGCAGCAGGTCGGGTCCGCTCACGGTGAGGTCCGCCTTGGCGGGGGCGTCCTCGGGTACGAGCAGGCAGGCCCGGCCGTCCTTGCCGCTGCGGCCGACCACATGGATCTTCTCACCACGGGTCCACGCCGCAGTGGCCCCCTGGACCGGCTCACCATCCACGCTGATCTCGTAGCAGCCCACCTTGCCATCATCGTGGCGATACCACTGGACCTTGGACACCTCGGGTTCCACCGGCGTGGTGCGCCAAGGCACGATGGTGGGATCCCCCATCAGCACCATCACCAGGTTGGACCAGCGGTCGGGGTGGCCTTCCTCGGCGAGGGCCTCGGCGGTGGTGTAGCTGTTCAGGATGCCCTGGATGCGCTCGCCCAGGGTCAGCTGCTCGTCGTCCTCGAAGATGTCCTCGAAGAAGGCGATGTAGAAGTTGGACAGCGAGGGGAACCCGATGCCCACGTGGGTGTTGCCCAGGTAGGCGGCGCCCCCGCCCTCGCCCAGCACGTAGGCCTCGCAGGCGCTGTGGTTCACGTACTCGTTCTCGAAGTCGCAGCCCGAGCACTCGGTGGTGGCGAAGATGGCCGGCCGACCGCTGGGCTCGAGGTTCCACAGGTCGTTCAGGCTGAGGTTGCCGATGTAGGAGGCGACGCCGTGGCCGAAGTTGAGGATGAGGTTGTGGCCGCTCTCGAAGGCCGCGGTCTGGTTGGCGCGGGTGTTGTCGATGGCGCCCTCGTGGTCCTCCCAGGCTTCGTACAGCAGGGTGAGCTCGAAGTCCCCGGGGAACAGGGGCACGATCCAGCTCTCGAGGGCGGTGCTGGAGTAGAACTCGAGCCCGCTCATCTGGCCGGCGTACTCCCCCAGCAGCAGGCCGGTCTGCTGGTAGTCGGTCTGCGGCCAGCGCTCGTAGAGGAAGACCTTGTCGGTGTAGTCCTCGACCTGAGCCGCGCTGCGGGCTGGGATGCGGCCGATGGCGATGTCCGGGAACAGGTCCATGCCGTCGCCGGGCTCGCCGTAGGCGCCGTCGCCGTCGCCGTCCCACTCGCCGTCCAGATCGGCGTAGTACAGGTCGGTGGCGATGACGTCCTCGTAGTAGGCGCCCTCGAACTCCACATCCACCCAGGTGTCCACTCGTCGCACCGGGAGCAGCGGGGCGTCGGCGCCGAGCAGCACCCAGCGGGTGCCCTCTTCCTCCCAGGCACGCACGATGCGAGCGCGGATGCGGGCCTCGAGGTCTTCGCCGCTCTCGCTGGCGTCGATGTCCTCCATGGACTCGAGCCGTGTGGAGAAGCCCCGGGCGCGCTTCCAGGCCACCAACTCCTCGAAGCCGTCGATGGTGTCGGCCGGCGCGATGATCAGCAGCTCGGACCCGTCGAGCAGATCCTGGCTGTTCAGCTCACCCTCGAAGGCCGGCCGACAGCCGATGGAGAGCAGCAAGGGCGCAGCGACGAGGACGATGGATCGCATGGCATACCCAGGGGTTGCGAGGCCCCGGCAACATAGAGCTTGGGGGGGCGGGCCGCCACCGCCGGGCACTCACTCGATCCCGTACACCGCCACCGCCCCATCATCCTGCACGGGCTCGCCCAGGTGCTGGCCCAGCCAGGCCTCCACCGCGGCGGGATCATGGCGGTCGGACACCGACGCCCGCTCGCGCTCGAAGCGCTCGTAGCCGGAGCGATCCAGCACCACCCAGCGGAAACCACGCTCCCGCAGATCCGCGACTCCCTCCGCGCTCTCCGGTGCCCCGGGCAAGGGGCCCCGCTGGGATGCCGCGAGCGTGCTGATCACCTGGTTGTCCCCGTACAGCGCCAGGGAGTCCGGGTCGGCCCGGAAGTGCATGGCGCCATCGGACCAGGGCTGGCCGTGGACGGTCTGGGCCAGCAGCCCGCCACAGACATCCCCGATCTCGTCCGCCACGAAGGGCAGCAGCACCACCCCACCCCGGGGCGCCTCCGCCAGCCAGGTCCAGCTGGCGCTCTGGGGGGGCGCAGTGGTGGGCAGGGGCCAACCCAGGGGCCGGTGCACCAGACTCTCGCCGGCCAGGCCCAGGCAGAGCACCGGCGCCAGCACCCACCGCGCCCAGCGCCAACGGGGGGCCACCCAGGCCTGCAGCCAGGCCGCCCCCAGACCCGCCAGCACGGCCAGGGCCAGGGCCGTCATGGCCGCGAAGCGGTAGGGGTGCAGCGCCACCACGCCCCATGGCGGGAAGAGACGCTCGAGCACCAGGGCTGGGCCAGGAACCGGGCTGCCAGCGATGCGCAGCAGCTCCCCCCCCGCCACCAGCCAGGGCCCCAGGGACACCAGCAAGGCCGCCACCAGCAGCCCAGGCCACAGCCCGCGCTCCCGGCCGCGCCACCAGCCCAGCAGAGCCAGGAGCACCGCCAGCGAGCCCAGGGTGACGGTGCCCAGGGTCCAGTAGTCGTACAGGGTGCCGTCGCCTTGCAGGATCACGCGAGGTGGATCGGACACACCCGCCCACACCAGGCCGAACAGATCCCCCGCCGAGTCGGGCAGGGGCACGCTGTCGGCAGACCAGCCCACCCGGCGGCTGTGCAGGGCACCGGCCCCGTGGCCGACGTGGAGCAGCGCCACCGGCCCGAGCAGGAGCGCAGCCACACCACCAGCCAGGGCCATGGCCCCCGTGCGGGCGCGGGTCAGCAGGGGCTCGAGGCGCGCCATCCCCCACGATGCCAGGCTCACGGCCACCAGCAGCAGCAGGAAGAACGGGGTGTAGACCGACAGCAGGCCCCCCAGGCCGAAGGCCAGACCGGCCCCCAGGGCGGGACGCCACCCCGGCCGCTCGAGCAGCCGCAGCCAGAACAGGGCGAACAGTGGCAGGGGCGCCGCCGCCAGCAGCTCGGTGGTGCCGTTGAAGGCCTCGTGTGCGAAGAAGGGCGCGGCCAGGAAGGCGGTGGCCAGCACCGTGGCGGGCCCCCGAGCCAGGCCTCGATCGCGCCCCAGGGCATAGGCCGCCAGCCCGTTGGCGAGCACCATGAGCAGCACCCAAAGGTCCACCAGCACCCAGGGGGCCACCAAGCCTGACAGCGGGGCCAGCAGCAAGGGCCCCAGCAGATCGGAGCCGTACAGACGGAACAGGTCCGCGCCGTGGGGGAAGAACAGCAGATCGCTGTGCAGCCCGCCCCCGGAATCCAGCTGCTCGCCCACGGCCCACAGCACCCAGGCGTGGCAGCCAGCGGTGCAGCGAGCGTGGCCCACCAGCGCCTCGAAGCGGGCAGCGGGCCAGGTGACCACCACCGCCAGCAGCAGCAGCCACAGCACGGGCGCCAGGGCTTGCAGGCGGGCCTTCATCGCGCCTCCAGGGCCCAGGCCAGGCTCGCGCCCTCCCGGGTCACCGGAGCACCCAGCAGGCCCTCGAGCAGAGCGGCGGCACGCTCGGCGTCGTCAGGCTCCATCAACCCTCCGTGCAGCACCACCGCGTCGATGCCCAGGGCCGCGAGCCGGCCGCGCGCACCCCGCAGCTCGTCCTGCCCGGCGCGCCCTACCTGGAAGGCGTGAGCCGCCAGCGCGAGATCCCGGCGCCGGAACTGGGCGGCCTGGTCCGGCAGCCGCGCGATGGGATCGCGGCTGTCGATGGCGGCCACGGCGGCCACCAGAGGCTCGGCGGCCAGAGGCTCGGAGATTCCCGTCATGAGCAGGGAGTAAGGCACGGGACGACCGTGGAAGCGCTGCCAGACCAGGTAGCGGCCACGGGCGTCGCGATCGAGCATGCGCGGGGGGAGGTCGAGCACGGCCCCCGAGCCGGGCAGCCGAGCGTGGATGGCCGGGGCCGCGTCCACGCCGCTCACCGCCGGGGCACGCTGACCGGAAGCTCCCAGGCCCTGCAGATCCGAGAACCAGCACAGGTCGAACAGCAGCAGCCCCGCCGCCAGCACCAGCAGCACAGGCCGCCGCGAGCGGGCGGTGCCGGAGATCCCAGGGGCCCCATCGGATCGCCCGGCCAGCGCCACCAGGCCTCGGGCCGCGAGCAGAGCCAGGGCCAGCACCGCCAGCAGGGTCCAGCGGTGGGGGATGCGCATCAGCCCCACCATCGGCAGCCAGGCGATAGCCGCCAGGGGCCCTGGCAGGCCCGTGTCGCCCACCATCACCGCCGAGCCCCCAAAGTGCAGCACCGGCCCCAGGGACAGCAGCAGGGCCGTGAGCCCCACGCCGACCCACCAGGCGCGGGCGCTGCCTCGCCTCCACAGCCCCGCCCCCGCCAGCACCAGCAGCACCGTGCCCAGGTACTGCACCCGGGGGTGTCCGGCCCGCTCGAGCACACCAGGGAAGAACCCCAGCCAGCCCGCGGGATCCCCCACCATGCCCGCCAGGGTCTGTGGATGGTCCGCCAGGTAGGTGGAGAGGCTGGGCCCCTGGAACAGGTTGTCGGCATCCCCCAGCATCCCCGCGTAGACCAGGGCCGGACCGATCACCAGCAGTCCGAAGCTGGACAGGACCACGAGCGAGGCCCGCGCACGACAGCGCACCAGGGCCCAGACCACGGCGTACAGGGCGAAGAAGGCGCCGTAGTACCACGACGCGACGGCCGTGAGGGCACCCAGCGCTCCGGCCAGCAGCGCGTCCTGCCAGCGGAGGCGGTCGGCGGTGCGCTCGAGGGCCCACAGCGCGAGCACCAGGGGCCAGGCGGCCACCGTCTCGCTCTCACCACCGAGGGCCTGTCCCAGCAGGAAGGGCGACAGCCCGAAGGCCAACCCGGCAAGCCAGCCAGCACTCCCCGAGCGCGCCACCCGAGCCCCCAGCAGCCACGCCGCCAGGCAAGCCAGCCAGAGCTGCAGCACAAGCATCGCGTCGTAGCCGCCCACGGAGCCAAGGGCGGCGACAAAGGGCAGCTGCAGCAACCAGCCCAGGGGATCAGGGTGCATCAGTCGCCCACCCGCAGGGAAGCCGATCTCCGCGGTGGAGAGCAGGTCCTGGCCACCGAAGACGGCGCTGCCGAGCCAGTCGTGCAGCCAGAGGTGATCGAACAGATCGCGGGTGGGCAGCCCCAAAGCGGCGCTCCCACCTTCCGTGGCGGGCCACAGCAGGACCAGCAGCAGCACCAGGTAGACCGCAGCCCCCAGGCCGATCCAGGCCAGCGGAGGACGCTGCTCCGCCGCGCTGGCCCGGTGCTCCTCGGGGTAGCTCATCAGTAGTCCGGCAAGGCGATGGGCCAGGTGAGGTCGAAGGTGTCGTAGCCTTCACGCAAGGTCTGGAGCACCGCCTGGCTCTCGTCGGAGTGCAGAGTGCGGGTCTCCACCGCGGCCTCGATCTGGGCCTGGCTGGGCACGAACTCCGCGGGGTTGACCCCGTGACGTCGCGCCATGCGATCGAGGTCCGAGCTGGTGCGGGCGAAGAACGCCGCGAGCTCGGGCCGAGGATCGTCGGGGCGGGCATGGCTGGACTCGTCCAGGGGCGTGACCCCCGCGACCTCGGCCGGCTCGTTGACCACCCACACGACGAGCGCGTAGCCGATGACCAGGTTCACCGCGAGCACCACCAGGTTGATGGCCAGGGTGATGCGAACAAGCTTCGAGGCCTTCTTCAGCTCGGACTCGGACATGACCACAGACTATCGCCGGATCGCCGCTCCGCCACGCCCTGCGGGCTGCTATGATGCAGCCATGTCGCCCGCCGCGCCGCGCCATTCGTTCGTCCGCATCACCCGGAGCTACCTGGGCGCCGGCTTGCTCCTGCTCCTGACCGGCTGCAACTTCGGCCTCGACATGGAAAACGCCAAGCCCGACACCGCCGGCGGTGGCGGAGGTGGTGGCGGCAACCCGGGCACCTGGTACCGGGACGGCGACGGCGACGGCTTCGGCGACCCCGACGAGGTCGTGCGCACCGAGACCCAACCCAGCGGCTACGTCGAGGACAACACCGACTGCGACGACGGCGACGCCAGCGCCTACCCGGGCGGCACCGAGGTCTGCGACGGGGCCGACAACGACTGCAACGGCACTGTGGACGACGACCCCGCCGACGGCTCGACCTTCTACACCGACTCCGACAACGACAGCTATGGCGACGGCGACAACCCCATCGTTGCCTGCGAGCAGCCCTCCGGCAGCGTCGACAACACCCTGGACTGCAACGACAGCGACGCCCGCGAGCCCCTGATCGTCGATGCCGTCAGCGGCAACACCGGCGGCACCGGCACCGCCAGCGATCCGATGCTCAGCCTCCAGACCGCCATCGACATGGCCAGCGGCTGCGTGATCGCCAGAGCCGGCACCTACGCCGAGACCGTCGACTTCGGCGGCAAGTCCGTGGCCGTCACCGCCATCGACGGTCCCCGCGCCACCGCGATCGATGCCGGCACCACCGCCTGCTCCGTCAGCGATCCCCTCTCCTGCGTCTCGGCGGTCACCTTCGTCAGCGGGAGCAACGCCAGCCCCACCCTGGCCGGCTTCACCATCCGCGGCGGCAGCGGCGACACCCAGTACAGCTCCACCAGCACCACCTGCGCCGACTCGGCCCCCAGCCACGAAGGGCAGAACACCTGCACCGTGCACCTGTACGAGTACTGCGGCGGCGGCATCCGGGTCGATGGCGACGATCCCACCCTCGAAGATCTCATCATCGTCGACAACGTGCTGCCGGACTTCACCCAGGAGTCCTCGGGCAGCTTCACCCAGACCTGGCGCTACTCCTACGGTGGTGGGCTGTGTGTCCAGTCGGGCGTGGTCACCATGACCGGCGTGAACTTCCACAGCAACCAGGCCGACACCGGCGGCGGCATCTACGCGGCCTCGGGATCGGTGCTGTCGATGGTTCAGGCCACGCTCCACGCCAACATCGCCTCCGACGGCGCCGGCGTCTACCTGGACAGCGCAGACCTGTCCGCCACCAACGCCGTGTTCACATGCAACCAGGCCGACGTCGACGGCGGCGGCATCTTCGCGGGTGGCGCAGGCACGGTGGACCTCACCAACGTCAGCTTCTACGGCAACGCCAGCTCCGACACCGGCGAGCAGCGCGGTACCCAGATCTTCCAACAGAGCGTCGGCGGCACACTGCAGCTGCACAACAGCATCGTCCAGGCCACCTCCTCGAGCTACGCGCTGTACGGCGCGGGCACGGGCCAGTTCTCCTACAACGACGTCTACAACTCCTCGTCGTCGTCTATGACCTACGGCGGGAGCTTCTCGGCCGGCGCCCGTGACATCAGCCAGGACCCGTCGTTCGTCGACGCCCACTGCTCCACCACCTCCTCTGTGGACTTCACCCTCGCGGGATCGTCTCCGGCCATCGACGCAGGCGATCCGGATGCCGGCTACAACGACGCCGACGGCTCCCGCAACGACATGGGGGCGTACGGCGGGGCTTATGGGTCTTGGTGATCGAGCGATCACCGTTGAAGAGGGAGTATCGAAACTCGTACCAAGAGGCGTACGGTACCGTAGGGGTCATGGAAGCAATGAGCGTGGGGAGTCTGCCACAGCCCGTGGCAGAACCTCGCTCCAACGCTGGCAGCCCTAAACGAATAGACGTATAATCGTCTAATGCTGTACGAGACCCCGAACCTGACCGCCCATCTGGAAACCCTGGCGGAGCTGGACGAGCTTCGGCGCAAGCTGGGGCACGAGGTCACCAGAGCGGCTCCCTGGGTTGGGAGGCTGCGTCGCCAGGCACGAGCCTCCACAGCCAGGAGCTCGACCGCAATCGAGGGCTACCACGTCTCCGCTGAGATGGCGTCCGCGGTCGTAGAAGGCCGAGCCGCTCCCACGGACCCCGACCAGCGTGCCGTCGCTGGCTACGCCCTGGCGATGCAGCACGTCGCCGTGCTCGCGGAGGATCCGTCCTTCGGCTGGTGCGACCGCCTGCTGTTGGACCTGCACTTCGAGGCTTGTGCGAGCGCTCCGGAAGGGCGCCCTGGACTCTTGCGAACAGGGCCGGTGCTCGTGACGGCACCGGGCGGCGGGGTTGCCTATCGGGCCCCCGAAGCCAAGCGGGCCAAGGCGCTCATGGCCAGGCTCGTGGAGTGGCTCGCCACAGGAGACCTGCAGGTGCCCGTCGTGGCACGGGCAGCGATGGCCCACCTGCATCTGGTCTCGATTCATCCGTTCCGCGACGGCAATGGCCGCCTGTCTCGCATCCTCCAGTCGCTGGTCCTGGCCCGCGACGGCGTGCTCTCTCCGGAGCTGGGCTCCATCGAGGAGTACCTGGCTCGGGACACGATGCGCTACTACGACATCCTGCGCCAGGTCCAGGGGGGCTCCTACCAGCCGGAACGGAACGCGGAGCCGTGGATCGAGTTCTGCATCGAAGCCCATCGGGTCCAGGCCCGGGAGCGGTTGGCTACGCTCGAACGCGCAGCACGCCGCTGGGCCACACTGGAGCAACTCGTCGAGAGCAGGGGCTGGCCAGACAGGCTCACCATTGCCCTCGAGCAGAGCCTGTTCGACGGCGTAGACCGCGCCTCGTTCTGTGCCGAGGCCGCGGTCTCACCAGCCACGGCCAGCGCGGATTTGAGGCGGTTGCTCGACGCCGGGCTCGTCACACGTCGAGGACGAGGGCGGGACACGCGCTACCTCGCCGCGCCCGAGCTTCGCGCCTCGCTCTCCGATCCCGAGGTCGCCTGACCTGCAGAGTCTCGATCTCCAGCCGGTATTGCTGGCATGACCCCAACGGCGGGCCGTATGGTTCCTGGTAGCCCCGCGCCCACCAAGCGTTCTCAGAACCCCACCATCATCAGCACCGTGCGAGCCACCAGGTTGGCCCAGAGCCCGGCGAAGCAAGCCGACAGCAACAGCCCCGTGGCTCCGGGAACGGCTCGCCGCAGGGCACCCACCGGCCACGGCTGGAGACCAGAGGTGGCCTGGTAACAGCACCACACCACCGCCAGGCTCACCCAGCCCATCGGGATCAGCAGCGCCGCCAGGAGCAAGCCCGGCACGTGCTGGACCACCACCTGGCCAGGGCTCGCACCGCAGTGACGCAGGGCCGCCCACGCCAGGACTCCCGCCAGCAGAAGGAAGACCAGCAAGGTGGGAACCACCAGCACGAAGCGATGGATCTCCGCCCGTGCCTGCATGGGCACCAGGGCCAGCGCACACAGGGTGACCACGGCACCGGGGAGACGGGGAGTCAAGCGCCCAGAGTGGAACCAGGTGGCAGGCAGGAGCGCCAGCTTGCGCCAGTGTGTTTCACCCGCGGTCCGGGGCGTGGACGACGACATGGAGGCCATTCCTGGGCGTGCAGCACGACTCCATATCGCGATTCTGTGAACCAGGCTGATAGGCATAGACACGAAAACGTTCTATGATCGCGGCGAACCAAACAACGCCGGCCACGCCCCCAACACCATATGAGCGAACACGGCCCCGGCATGGGACAGCACTTGCGGACCTTTCTGTGGCAGCAGCGCTGGGAGATCGGGGTCTCCCTGGTGCTGACCGCCCTGATCGTGGCCGCCCTGGTGTACCTCGGTGGAGGCACCGGGGGGACCCCCTGGAGCTACGCCTTCTTCTGATGCCCACCTCACGCAAGCTCGGCCTCGGAGCCCTCGCAATCGCCGCCGGGAGCCTGCTCTTCCTGGGCCTGCTCGAGGGTGGGCTGCGCGCGCTGGGAGCCCGCTTCATCGTGGAGCAGGCTGGGCACAATCGCGAAGCCGCGGCCCAGGATGGCGCCACGGGCGTGCTCTGCGTGGGCGACTCCATGACGGCCGGCCAGTACCCGCGCTTCCTCGAGGCGGCCCTCGAGCAGCGGGTTGCAGGGCGTGACTTCCGGGTCTTCGACGAGGGCCGTCCGTCCACCAACTCCTGGTACGTCCTGCGGCACGTCGAGGACTGGGTGCAGCGCTGGGAGCCGCAGGTGGTCGTGGCCATGATCGGCTTCAACGACAGCAGCCGCTCCCTCCCCTACCGACTCCCGACCCCAGACCGTTCCCTGTTGCCCTGGGAGCACCTGCGGGTGTGGAAGCTGGCTCGGCTGGCAGCATCGCGGACCGCCGAAGCCGACCCGCCCGAGCACGGCGGCGCACCTCCCTGGGAGCTGACCCGGGAACTCTACCCCAGCCTGGCCACCCTGCTGGCCGAGCGCGGCATCGCCCTGGTCGCCTCGCAGTACCCCACCCTGCCGGCCGGGCCGCTCGACGATCTCTTGGCTCATCTTCCCGGGGTCACCGTGCTGGACAACCAGGCCCTGTTCGCCGCCGAGCGAGATCCCTGGGGCAGCATCTACGTCGACCGCTTCGGCGGCAGCTTCGGACACCTGAGCGACCGAGGAAACACCATGCTGGCCGAGCGCATCGCCGAGGCTGTGGCCACGGAGCACCTGCCCGGAGAGCAGCCATGAGCCGCAGGCGACGCAAGGCACGCCTCGGCCGCATCACCGGCTTCGTGCTGCGAATCATCGCCATCATGATCCTGCTGGATCTGGCTTTCTACATGGTGTTCCTGGGCAAGCTGCGCGCGCGGGTGGGCTTCGAGAACGAGGGGATGCTCCAGCTCAACTGCGTCGATGAGCTCACCCTGTCCCTGACGGGCAAGACCCAGCCCACCGGAAAGTCCAGCGGCGTCTGCCACTTCCCCGAGGCAAAGCCAGCGGGCGCCATCCGCCTGGGCTGCTTCGGTGACTCCTTCACCTACAGCTTCGAGGTGGAGGACGGGCTGGACTACCCCGCGCTGCTGGGGAAGCTCTTCGAGGACCAGGGCCTGGAGCACGTGGAGGTGCTCAACCTGGGCAACGACTGGTTTGGCTTCCACCAGGCCATGATCCTCCTGGACAGGCTCGGCCCGCGCTACGGCCTGGACATCGCCATCTTCGGGCCGCAGTCGGGCTACCAGGAGCGCGACACCACCTTCAGCCACGCCGAGCGCGACGCACCCGGCTACGTGCACGCGCGCTACGTGCTCGACGGTGACGGCGTTCGGCTGGTGGCACCCAGGGGTGGCCTGGACACCATCGCCCGCTTCACCCACTACAACAGCTTCGTGCCCCACAGCTGGGCTCTGCGCTACGACCGGAAGCCCCCGGCCTTCCTGCGGGCGCTGGTGCCCGAGTCCCTGCGGGAGCGCGTGGTCAATCCCTTCTACTACCTCTCCGCGTCCGCCCAACAGGACGAGGTGGTCACGCTCTACGCTCGCCTGCTGACCGCCACGCCGGAGCAGACCCGGGTGGTACTCGGCCTGTACGGCAGCCGCCTGGTGGATCGGCTCAGTAGAGGCGTCCCCCCGCGGATCGAGCTGGACACCCTCCCGGAGTGGACGCACTTTCCCTACCGCTCCCCCGGCTACCACAACAGCCCCAGCGGCAACCTGCTCCTGGCCACGCTGTACTACAACCTCCTGGCCCTCGGAGAGCCCCTCCCGGTGGTGGTGATCGAGACCGAGGACCTCGAGCCCGACTCCGCCACCGCACAAGCCGACGGATCCCCGCTGCACAGCTACGAAGAGGTGTGGGTGAGCATGGCAGGCCAGCGGGTGGGGGGCTTCGTCTCCATGGTGCCGGCGTTCATGGACGAGGACCTCGACCACGCAGTGCAGGACGCCTGGCAGCGCGGCGAGATCGAGCCCGACACCCTGCAGCGCCTCGGCAGCCAAGCGCTGCTGGCCTTGATGCCTGAGGGCGCCTCCCTGCCCGATGCGGCGTTCCTGCCCCTCTCCACCCCCCTGAAGCCCGGAGCCACGCTCCAGGTCCGCTGCGCGGGTGAGGCCGAAGCTCGGCCCCTCGCCGAGCTGCGCCGCCTGACACCGCAGCTGGGCGTGGTGGAGCTGGGCGGCAGCTACCGGGTCTTCCACGCTCGGCGCTCCGCCTGGACCTGGCCCGGGCCGAGGGTCGATGGCTGCCAGCAGCCCGATGGCGCCGAGCTGCTCCTGGACGGTGAGCCCTTGCTGCGCTTCGAGAGCGTGCCGCCATCGGGACCGGGCCCCAACGCCAGCGGCGGGCTCGAGGCGGTGCCCCTCGAGGGCCCGCTGCTGCTGCTGCGCGCCCGCGGCGACGCCCTGCTCGATCCCGAGCCGGGTCAGGCCGGGCTGGTGGAGCTGGAGCTGCACCCAGCGGACGGCCCTGTCGAGCGGCATCCCATCGCCCGCTGGGCCGCCAGCGAACACTCGGAACTCCGAGCTCAATAGTGCGGTCCGGTTCCTTCGGTTCGCCAGCCGTGTGGTAGCGTCACCTCGTGCGCAGAATAGACACCCTCCTCTCCGTGCTCCTGCTGCTCGGCCTCGCCGTGCTGCCTGCGTTGTCGCTGATCGGAGGGGGAGGCTACCTGGCCGACCCCGCCTCCGAGCTCCCCGTCAAGCTGTTCGGATTCCACACCTTTCCCCGGATTGGACTGCTGGGCGGCGTGGTGGAGGGCATCGGCTTTCCCGACACCGGTCCGCTGGACAACGCCGACGTGGTGGGCGCCTCGGTCCACTGGATCCTCTCCCCCATCCTGGGGCGCGTGGCCGCCTACAACACCCTGATCGTGCTGCAGCTGTGGGCCACCATGGTGGCCGCCTGGCTGCTGGCTCGCGACCTGGTGCGGGACAACAGCGCCGCCCTGGTGGCGGGGGTGATCTTCGGGCTGTGCCCCATCGTGCTGGTCTACAGCGTGGCGGGTGCGGTCACCGACACCCTCAACCTCTGGCCCTACCCCCTGGCCATCATGTGGCTGCTGCGCGCGCTGCGCCGAGGCACAGCCCTGGATGCCACGCTGGGGGGCGCGATGGTGGGCCTGGGCCTGGTGACCTGCTCCTACAACGCCGTGGTGTTCTCCGCCTTCGTGGTGCCCTTCCTGCTGCTGGCCGCCCCCATGTGGCACTACCGCTTCGTCCCCGTGGCCGACCCCGATGCCACCGGTCGGCCCAAGGACTGGATCAAGGGGGTGCTGCTGTGCGGGCT
>CAZHIK010000076.1:0-15965 GCA_964532635.1 uncultured Enterobacterales bacterium | reverse complement strand
ATCCTGGCCGTGCAGGCCACCCGCGGAGGCTGGCTCCCGGTTCTGTCGCCTGCTCAAGAAAAGGCGACCATCCCGCCAGAAACCGACCGTTCGAGCGACCATCCCCCGGGAATTCGACCACCTCGAGCGATGCCAGCGGTTCCGGCAAGGGACCAAGCAAGGTTTTCGGCTGCCGGCACTCACGTGATCTGCTGAACCGGTCGGTTTCCGTGCACATGGTCGTCGAAGTGGTCGATCCGAAGGGGGATGGTCGCGCCGTCGGCGGGCCGGGGCTCGAGATCCCCGTCCTCCCTACCCAGTGAGCGCGCCACCCCGCGACCTGCGCGCGGTCGTGGTAGTGGATCTCCTGCCCCAAGCGAGGTCCGTCATGTCCCGCCCGCTCCTCTCCGCCGTTGCCCTCCTGCTCCTCACCTCCGGCTGCCCCGGTGAGTACGTCCCCACCGAACTCCCCGTGAAGCAGGCCGGCAGCCTGCTTGTCGGCGCCGCCGAGGGAGAGCTGGTGCTCCCCATCGGCTGCCCCGAGGGCGGCTACACCTTCCGGGCCAAGGTGCTGGGCAACACCGCCAACGTCGACAGCCGCGACTCGGCCTACGTGGTGGGCTTCGCGCCCAGCACCGGCATCCAGTCCATGCCCACCATCAAGGGCTTCTGGTTCGACAACGGCCAGGAGAACCTGGTGACCCTCGAGGTCGACGTCATCTACGCCTACGACGACCTGCTCCGGGAGATCACCGATCAGCTCGAGGCCGAGACCGGACTGGACCTGCAGGGCCGGGTGGCCCTGTCCACCAACCACAGCCACTCGAGCTTCGGCAACTTCACCGCCCAGGCCACCTACTACCTGGGCGGCGACCGCTACAACCACGAGGTCTTCACCCGCTACGCCGAACAAGCCGTGGCCGTGGCCCTCGAGGCCTGGGAGGCGCGCCAGGAGGCCGCGGTCGGCGTGGCCCACTTCCACGACTGGGATCCCGACGACTACATCTACCGGGATCGCCGCGGCGAAAACGACGACCTGCAGGCCTTCGACGACATCGAGCCGGGCAAGCGCAAGGACCACCTGTGGATGATGCGCGTGGACACCGCCGCGGGCGAGCCCATGGCTGTGCTGTACGGATTCGGTATGCATGGCACCCTGGGTGATGCCGACAACACCCTCATCACCGGCGACGCCGCGGGCCACATCGACTACGGCTTCGCCGAGCAGTTCGACACCTCGGTGGTGGTGGCCCACTTCCAGGGTTCGGTGGGGGATGCCTCGCCGGCAAGCGAAGACGAGTGGTTCGCCCGCCACGAGAGCGTGGGCGAACGCGCCGGGCCCATGCTGTACGAAGCCTGGGAGCAGGTGCCCACCAGCACGGTCAGCGTCACCATGGAGACCCACACCCGCTCCGTCCGTCAGCACCGCGACGACATCCACGTCACCCGTGATGGCGAGGTGGATTGGGTCTACCTGCCCTTCGACGAGGACTACGAGCCCGACCTGATCATCTATGGCGACGACGGCGAGATCCTCTCCCCGCTCGATGAGTTCAACGCCGAGTTCGGCGCCGCCTTCTGCGGTGAGGACACCCCCTACCTGCAGAGCTGGGACATCAACGCTGATGTCTACCCCTACTCGAGCTGCACCCAGCCCGAGGGATTCATGACCCTGCTCGAGAACGCCTTCGAGCTCGACGCCGAACCCGAGCTGCCCCTGCTCGAGTCCCTCGAGACCATCGTCACCACCTCATCGTTCGGCCCCCTGCCCACCCTGATGCCCGACGGCACCCAGGCCGACGCAGAGCTTTTGTGGACCTTCTGGCCGGGCGAGGTCACCAACTACTTCAACGAGATGGTGCGCCGCCGGGCCGCCGACGAGCTGGGCTTCGAGTCCACCATCGTCACGGGTGTGTCCCAGGACCACGAGGGCTACCTGCTGATCACCGAGGACTGGCTCGTGGGTGGCTACGAACCCAACATCAACCTCTGGGGCCCGCTGCAGGGCGACTGGATCATGGACGAGTCCATGCGCATGTCCCACGCGCACCTCACCCCGGAGATCGAGCTGCAGAATCCCGACGGGGTGTGGGCCTTCACCGAGTGGGGTCCCTGGGATCTACCCGAGCACAGCCCTGATCTCACCCCCGACGCCGGCACCGTGCTCACCGAGCCCGCGGACTACCTGTACTGCCCGCTGTACAGCGAAGACGAGCAGCAGGACGAGGGCATGAACCCGGATCTGACCTGGCACGACCAGGTCCAGCGTGTCTCCGGCCTGGTACAGCTGGCCTGGCAGGGCGGCGACCCGGCGGTGGACATGCCCCGGGTAGTGCTCGAGGTCAACGACGGCGGTGAGTGGGTCGAGGTCACCACCCACGCCGGCCGGCCCGTGGACTCCGCCCTGCCCGACTTCCTGCTGGCCCACACTCCGTTCCCGCTGAAGCCCCCCGAGGACGACCAGACCCACACCTACTGGGTGGGCTGGCAGCCGGTGAGCCACGTGATCGACCGCGCGGGCCTGCCCCTGGGCGAGTACCGCCTGCACGTCTACGGTCAGCGGGCCACCGGGGGCACCACCTGGCCCTTCGAGACCGAAGCCTACGAGATCGAGACCGAGCCCTTCGAGGTCGTGCCCGCCACCATCGAGGTGGCGGCCTCGGGCAGCGATCTGTGGCTCAGCCTGCCTGCCCACGAGCGCGGCTTCAGGCTGATCGGCCTGGGAGGCTCCAGCACCGGTGACAACCCTCTGCCTGAGCACACGGCGACCCTGACCTTCACGCTGGACGACGGCTCCGAGCAGGTCGAGGATCTGGTGGGCAGCGCCGACGGCTACCGCACCTACATCGCGGGTGCCATCCCTGACGGCGCGGTGAGCGTTGTCGTCGAGGACATCTACGGCAACAGCGGTGAGCTGACGCTGTAGGCGCAGCTGGCCCTCGGGAGCGGCAATGCCCTTCGACCTTCCCTTCGGTTTCCCTGGTGTCCTGGCCATGGGGCTGGGTGCGTGGCTGTGGGCCCGCTGGCTGCTTCGGCGCTACCCCCACGCACGACAGCTGGCCTGGGCGCAGCTCGCTGCCATCGCCTTGCCCATCGGGAGCATCTCCTTGGTGGTGTACGGGCTGCGCACCAGCTTCGGATCGTTGAAGCACGTGCCGCCGGAGCGACGCGCGGCGGCCGTGGTGGACGCCATCGAGCTGATGCAGCTGGGCACGGCCATTGGCATCGGCTCGATGATGCTGTTGCTGCTGGTGCTGGCGGTGGCTCACGCGCGGCTGTCCAGCGGTGCCTGGAAAGGGCCGCCGGGGGTGGATGGAGCTGGGGGCGAGGACGCCTAGCGGTCTGTCCCCTCACTCCCGCAAGAACCGCACGTCTCCCTTGCCCATCTCCAGGGTCCCCGGTGCCACCTTGTGCTTGTGCTCGCCGTCCCACCAGCGCACGCCCTCGAGGGTGAAGCGGAAGTCGAAGCCGTAGTCCTCGACGCCGTAGCTGTACTGTGGCTCGTAGTAGCAGGAGCACCAGACCTCGAGGGTCCCGGTGCCCGACAAGGGGCGGTAGCTGCGAGCGTGCTCGTAGGTCTGCTCGCACTCCACGTCGGTGATGGCCAGGTAGCCCCCCACCTGGATGTCCATGTCCATGCCCGCGTGGGGGAGCTCCTCCACGCGGGTGAAGCTGCCGCCCTGTCGCACACACTCGGCCAGGGGCTCGCTGCCTTTGCTGGTGAACAGGCGCAGGGTCATGTCGCAGTCACCGAAGTGGGTGTCCGAGGCCACCGCGGCCATCCAGCCCGAGTCCGTGCCCAGGGCGGTGCGGTGGGTGAGGCGAACGTAGAAGTCGTCTCCGAGGGGGCCGAGGTCCGGTCCGCAGGAGCAGAGCGGTAGCAGGGCGCCGACTGGGATCCAGCTCTTCACGAGGTCCTCCGGAGATCGGGAGGATCGGCGCCCCTCGAGGCCGCCCTCGACCTGTGAAGGACGAGGGCGATCCAATGCGATCGATGCGGGTTTTGGTGATAGTACCAGGAACTGGCCACCCGGTCCGCTACAGTGGCAGCCCAGCCCCGGATCCTCCCGTGAAGAAGTTCATCGCCATCGCCGGCAACATGGGCGCAGGCAAGACCTCCATGGTCACCTTCCTGCAGCAGACCTATGGCTTCGAGCCGGTCTACGAACCGTTCATGGACAACCCCTACCTGGACGACTTCTACAAGGACATGAAGTCCTGGGCCTTCCACTCCCAGCTGTACTTCATCACCCACAAGTTCCGCCTGCACCGCGAGCTCAACGGCTCGTCGGGCACTGTGGTCATGGACCGCACCATCTACGAGGACGCCGAGATCTTCGCCCGCAACCTGGCGCGGGGCCGCTTCATGACCAAGCGCGACTGGGCGACCTACCAAGAGCTCTACGCCACCATGCTCGAGGCCCTGCAGCCGCCCGATCTGCTCATCTACCTGCGCTGCTCCCCCCGGGCGATCCGGCGTCGCATCAAGCGCCGTGGGCGCGCCAGCGAACAAGCCATCCCCTACCGCTACATCCGCCGGCTCAACGATCTGTACGAAGACTGGATCGGCCGCTACGACCTCTCGCCAGTCCTGGTCTGGGACTCCGACCACGACGACTACGTCCAGGACTTCCGCGCCCTGGCCGGCTTCCGGCAGGCCATGAAGCCCTTCGTGTAGCGATCAGTCCGCGATCCGCTCGAACAGCCCGATGCCGGCCACGACGCGCCCGGTGTCGTCCTTGACAGCGGCCATGACCACCGAGACCGGGAAGACCGTGCCGTCCTTGTGCACGTAGCGCTTGTCGAAGGAGAACATGGACTTGCCTGCGGCGATGGCCTCGCCGATCAGCTTCAGGCTGAGCCCGCGGTCGTCCGGGTGGGTGACGACGTCGCTGTCGTGGCCGAGCAGCTCTGCCTCGCTGTAGCCCACCATCTCACAGAAGGCGGCATTGACCGCGGAGAAGCGGCCGTCGGTGGTGCCGATGGCGACACCCACCGCGGTGTCGCGGAACAGGGAGCCCAGCAGCAGGTCGTTGTGCTTGCACTCGGTCAGGTCCTCGAGGGCCCCGTCGATGCGGCACATGTCTCCCTGCTCGTCGTAGGTCACAGTGGCGGTGGCCCGGACCGGCACGGGCCGGCGGTCGTCCACCCGCAGCACCCGGGTCTCGAACTGGACCGTGCGCGAGTGGGTGAGGCTGTCGGCCATCAGGGCCTCGAGCAGCTCCCCCCGGTCTTCGGGGCGCTCGTAGAGCGGGGCGGGGCTGGCCTGGCCCGCCTCGAGGCCTTCGGGGAAGCCCAGGATCCTGCGGAACGCGGGGTTGGTGAAGGACAGGGTGCCGCGGGCGGGATCATCGCAGGAGTAGATCCCCACTTGCAGGTTGTCCAGCAGGGCCTGGTGGTGCTCGGCGCTGTGGGGCATGGTGCCGCGGAGCTTGTGGATGGCGGTGATGTCGATCACGTGGATCAGGCTGTCCTCGTTCACGCGGTACACCCGGCCTCGCAGCCAGCGGCGTTCACCCCGTCGGTTCACGATCTCGATGAGCGCCTCCTGGCTCTCCTCGGTGGCCATCGCCGCCTCGAGCAGCGCCCACTGCTCCTCGCCCAGCTCGGGGTTGGGGGCGAGGGCGGTCACGAGCTCCTTGATGCTCCCCACCTCGTCTTTGCGGATCCCTGTGATCTGCTGCAAGCCCGCAGTGAACAGGCGGATGCGTCCGTCGGGAGCCACCACGGTGATGCCCTCGAAGGTCTGGCCCAGGTAGGCCTCGAGGACGGGCTTGCGCGGCTTGGTTGCGCGTTCCGCGAGTGGAGCAGCGGGGGCCCGCAGCACCTCGCGCAGGATCTCCACCTGGCTGGACCAGGCTGTGCTGGGATCGCTGTCGTTTTCGCCTGCCATGCGCGCTCCCTCGGACGGTCCGGGCAGTCTACCGCCTGCGACGCCAGGCTCCAAGCAGCGTGGCCCACAGGATCGTGACCCAACTCATGCCCGCTGTGGTTGCGCAGCCGCAGTCATCCTCCGGCTCCTCCACCGGAGGTGCAGAGTCGTCGGGTTCGAACCCGGTGTCCGCACAGACCGGATCCTCGTCCGTGTAGGGGTAGGCCGGCGGCTCCAGGCAGGCCGCCAGGACGTCGGTGGCGTCCAGCCGCAGCACCAGGTCGTCGATGTAGGCGTCGCAGTCCTGGCCCGCGTTGCGGGTGGCCAGCAGCGCGAAGTCCACGCTGCGCGCGCCGCTGGGCATGGCCTCGACGGCCTGCAGCTTGATCCAGCTGTCGCTGGGCTCGCTCAGCCGCTGGCTGGTGCCCAGGCTCTGGCCTTGGGCGTCGAACCAGCGCAGCTCCAGGGCTGCCAGGTCCGATCCCGAGTACGACGAGGTCCAGCCGCCGAAGAGAACCCGCGCCTCGCCGGCGTCGATGGCGTCCGCCCAGTCGCCCAGCTCCACCCGCTGGACCGCCTCGGCCTGGTCCACGCCGTCCTCGCAGACCCCGCCCACCGCGAAGAAGGCGTCGCCGCTGTGGGGCTCGCCGCTGTCACACTCCCCAGCGCTCAGGGACTCGAGGGGACCGTCCACGGCCTGCCAGCCCGCGGTGCCCTGCTCGCCACCGGGGTTGGTCAGCAGGTTGTCCGTGAGGCTGCCGGCGCTGGTGGAGAACGTTGTGGGCTCGGACCACTCGCTCCATGCCAGGCCACGGTCCCGGTGGCGCACCCGCCAGCAGTAGTCCTCCTCGGACTCGAGGCCTGTGATCAACACGTCACCCAGGTGGTCTTCCGCCTGCAGGTCCACGTCGCGGTAGAGGTTTTCGTGCTGGACCCAGGCCTCGTGCAGAGGCTGGTCGAAGCCGTCGCAGCTTGCAGCCAGTTGCCAGTGGCTGGCTCCGTGGAGCAAGCCGTCGGGGTGGCAATAGGGGGAGGAGGCCAGCTGGACGCAGAAGGGCTCGACAGCGTCGGACGGGCTGCGGGCCTCGGGGGTGACCGGGGGTGTGGGGTCGCGCAGGACCTCCACCCGATCGCGCTCGACGCCGCTGGCCGGCTGGGCCTCGTCCCCCAGCCCGATGCGGCGCACGGTGAAGCTGGGATCGTTCCCAGCCTCGAGCTGGACCACCACGAAGCCGTATTCGTCCAGGGAGATCGTGAACTCCTCGTAGTCGATCTGGTCGTACTCGTCCCAGTAGTCGATGTTGCCCGACGCGGTGGCCACGTTGACCTGCAGGTGGGTGGCGTCCCGGGACTGGCCCCGGCTGTAGCCGTGGGTGTGGCCGAAGAAGTGGGTGGCGGGCTTGCCGCAGTCGCTCGCGAAGGCGTCCAGCAGGGCGATGACCTCGCCGGCGAAGTCGGTCTCGCCCGGAGGCCACAGCTCGCTGTGCCAGGGGTGGTGCATGGAGGCGAAGACGAAGTCGATGTCCGCGTCACCGCAGGCGTCGTCGAGGGTCGCCGCCAGCCACTCCTGCTGGGTGGCGCCGGTGTAGGGCGCGTTGGAGTTCAGCCCGATGATCCGGGCGTTGCCGCGATCCAGGTACCACCAGTGCTCGAGGTACGCGGCGCTGCCGTTGTCTGGCAACAGGAAGCGGTCGAAGTACAGGGTGCTGTTGCCCTCGTGGTTGCCGATGGCGGCGTAGAACGGCACCGAGCCCATCAGGGCCTGGGCCTGGCCGATGAACTCGTCCCGCCACTCGTCCTCTTCCCAGCCGTCGTCCACCAGATCGCCCACCACGAGCACCAGATCGATGACCTGATCGGGCTCGCCGCCCAGGTCCTGGGCCAGCCAGGGCACGATGCCGTCCTCGACGGTCTCGCGCAGACGCTCGGGGTGGCTGTAGTCGTGCTGGGTGTCGCTGATCACCACGAAGGTGAAGCTCTGGTCGCGGTCGGCGCTGGGGGTGGTGAAGGTGAGCTTGTCGGTGGTGCCGTCCTCGTGGCGCAGGCGGTAGTGGTAGCGGGTGCCGGCGTCCAGGCCGGTGAGCTGGGCGTGGTGGATGTCGCCCTCGGTCAAGGTCATCGCGGCCTCGTGGCCCAGGCCCGCGGTAGGGCCCCACTCCACCACGGCGTCGCCGTCCCCTTCCCAGAGCACCCAGGTCTCGCTGGGGGTGCTGCGCTGGAGCCATGGGCCGGAGGTGATGCCTTCGGCGAGGGCGGGGGTGGGGAGAAGCAAGGCCAGGCCGAGGAAGGCGGGGCTCATGGGGTCTCCGATGCTTCGAAGCTTCCGAAGCGTCCGTAGAACGCTGTAAGACGATGAAGGAGGGTGTCGAAGACCAGCTCCCGCCTGCGGAGGGGGGACTTGAGGATTCCGAAGGACTTGGCCTTTCGGTTGGGGCGCTTCATGAACACCTCTCCGTCGTGGAGCCCTGCGGCGGCCTGTGCAGCCTTGCTTACCTTGCCGTTGTCGCCATCCGTTCGGGCCCGGAGCTGGAGGATCCCTGCCTGGGCGTAAAGGTCGCCACCCGCGGCACCGTTCCAGAGCTCGAGGTGGACCCAGAACCTGGTGCCGGGGTTGTCTTTCAGGGCTTTCTCGAGCTTCGCGTGGAAGCCGGACGGCCGCGGCAGCGCGTCGTACTCTGTGTCGTAGTCCGCCATCCACACGCCGCTGCGGTCGTTCTTGTAGACATGCCAGGTCAGCTGCGACAGTGCGGAGCCGCGGGCTTCGAGGTGGCGGTGGAAGCGCTCGAGCAGCACGGAGTCCAGGAAGCGGAGGTCGTTTTCGGTGTAGAGCCCGGGGCGTTCGAGGCTGGCCCGCAGCTCGGCGTGGTGTCCGAGCTCGCCCCGGGCGTAGACTCGACTCATCAGCTCGAGCGTGCGCAGCTCCCGCTCCAGGTAGTCACGGTAGTGACGCACCAGCACACCGAACACGGGGTGGGCCCCGTCCGCGATCGGCCGCAGCAGCTCGAGGATCTCCGGGTAGCACACCAGGGGGAACCCGATGTGGCCGGCGAAGGACACGTCGCAGAGCCCCAGGGCGACCACGCGTGCACCCTCCTTTCCATAGCGCTCGAGCTGGTCCTTGCCGCCAACCGTCTTGGTCTTGTTTTCGAGGACCAGGCGAAAGTCGGGCCCGCAGTCGAGCACGATGTCGTACCGCCCGTGGCTCGAGGGGTGCTCGGTGAGAACACGGACGCTGTGTCCGTTGTCGAGCGCCCGGCCCAGCTCGGGCGCCCCCTTGGCGGCCAGCAGTGTGGCGAAGCCATCCAGGAAGGTTGTTCCCAGCCCGTGCTCGCGTGTGGGGTCGAGCAACCAGGCGATCATCGAGGAATGGAACAGCTCCTGGTTCCCCTTGCGGAGGATGTCGATGATCGTTCGGTCGCTGTGGGTCGCGCGGACCATTCGTGCTCCGTGCCTCGCTCGCCCATCACCATAGCGCGGCGTCCGCCGGACCATTGCTATCTCCCGACCCACACGGTATCCTTGCTGCCCCCCCCCCCCCCCCCCGCCCTCCCCCCCCCCCCCCCCCCCCCCCCCAGGAATTCCCCCGCATGCCCCGCATCATCAGTGTCGCCAACCAGAAGGGTGGCGTCGGCAAGACCACCACCGCCGTGAACCTGGCCGCATGCCTGGCCGCTTCTGGCCAGGAAGTACTGCTCATCGACCTCGATCCCCAGGGCAACGCCTCCAGCTGTCTGAGCTTCCCCAAGGACGAGCAGCCCCGCGGCACCGCTGATGTCCTGCTGGGCTTTCGCGCCTTCTACGAGGTGGTCCAGCCCACCTGGTACCAGCACTTGTACATCTCGCCATGCACCCGCTCCCTGGTGGGTGTCGAGGTGGAGCTGGTGGACCTCCCTCGCCGTGAGCAGCGCCTGAACGCCGCGCTCCAGCGCTACACCCGGCCCCTGGACTGGGTGATCATCGACTGTCCCCCCAGCCTGGGCCTGCTCACCGTCAACGCCCTGGCCGCCAGCCACTCGGTGCTCATTCCGCTGCAAGCGCAGTACTACGCCATCGAGGGTCTCTCACAGCTGCTGGACAGCCTCGCGGCCATCAAGCGCGACCTCAACCCGCGCCTGGTGCGCGAGGGTGTGCTGATCACCATGGCCGACCTGCGCACGAACCTCGCTCGCGACGTCGAGGCCCAGGCCCGCGAGGTCTTCGGCCGCGACGTGTTCGATGCGGTGATCCCCCACAACGTGCGCCTGGCCGAGGCCCCCAGCTACCAGCGCCCCATCATCCACTTCGATCCCGGCTGCCGTGGTGCCGTGGCCTACCAAGCCCTGACCCGAGAGCTGCTGCAGCGCCACCAGCGCAAGATCGCGCCGGCCACCTTCCAGGTGGCGGGATGAGCGGCCCAGGCCGGCGTCCCGTCCGCCGTGGCGGCCTGGGGCGCGGGCTGTCCAGCCTGATCCCCGATCGCGCCGTGCACGAGACCGCCGCCGGCGGCCCCGTGCTGCTCCGGATCCCCATTGACAAGATCTCGCGCAACCCCGAGCAACCCCGTGAGGAGTTCCACGACGGCGAGCTGGACGCCCTGGCCGAGAGCATCCGGGCCCACGGCTTGCTGCAGCCCCTGCTGGTGCGGGAGCACGAAGGCGCCTACCGGCTCGTGGCCGGCGAGCGCCGCTGGCGGGCCGCGGGCCGCGCGGGCCTCACCGAGGTGCCCGTGCTGGTCACCGAGCGGGCCGAGCGCGACGTCGATGCCCTGCTGCTGGCCCTGGTGGAGAACCTCCAGCGGGCCGACCTGAACCCGGTGGAGCAGGCCCTGGGCTTCCAGCGCTTGGTGGACGTCTACGGCCTCACCCAGGAGCAGGTGGCCCAGCGCGTGGGCCGCGATCGCACCACCGTCACCAACGCCCTGCGCCTGCTGCGCCTGCCCCCCAAGGCCCTCGAGGCCCTGCGGGTCGGGCTCATCTCGGTGGGCCACGGCAAGGCCCTGCTGGCGCTGAACGAGCCCGAGCACCTGCCTGAGCTGTTGAAGGCCATCATCCACCTGGGCCTGTCGGTGCGCGCCGTCGAGCGCAAGGTCGCTCAGCTCAACGGCGGACCCCCCAAGCGTCGCCGCCCGGCGGGCTCCCCCTGGTCCAGCGCCGAAGAGCTGCTGACCCGCCAGCTCGGAGCTGACGTGCAGATCAAGGGGAAGCCCCGTGGCGGTGGCCGCATCGTCATCACCTACTCCAGCGAAGAAGAGCTGGTGCAGTTGGTGGATCGCCTCGCGGTCGAGGACCGCTAGGTGGCCGCGCCGCGCCATCCCCTGTCGGGCTTCCTGGGCCCTGGGGCCCACTGGAGCGGCGATCTGAGCTTCGAGGGCCGGCTGCGCATCGATGGCGACTTCCGCGGCCGCATCTACAGCGAGGACGTGCTCGAGGTGGGCCGCACCGGCCGCATCGAGGGCGAGGTGGACGTTGCCAGGGCTGTTGTGGCGGGCACCGTGGAAGGGCGCCTGCAGGCCCGGGAGAGCCTGGTGGTCGAAGCCTCGGCTGTGATCCGGGGCGAGATCCACATGCGCCGCATCAAGGTCGCCCGAGGTGCGCTGGTGGAAGCCAGGGTGCAGCGCATCGGCCGGCGCGACGTGTGACCCATGCCGCCGGTCCCGCCGTGGCATAGCGGAGGGACATGAGCCAGGACTCCTCCTCCCCCGGGCCGATTCGGCGCTTTTCCAGCGCGGCGCCATGGATAGTGCTGGGGCTGGGGCTGTGCGCCCAGACGGCTCTGGGTGTGCGCTGGGCCCAGCTCGAGCAGCGGGTTGGGGAGCCGGTGGTCTGCGAGGCCGTCTGGCCCGTCAACGATCTCATCACCGCCGCCCACACCGGGCAGCTGGCCCTGGGTGACCTGCTGGGCCCCGGGCTGTCCAGCTGGTTGGGGCTGCTGGGCCATCTGGCGCTGGGAGGTGGCGGCCAGGCCCTGCTGCTCACCATGTTGGCCTGCATGATGGGTTGTCAGCTGCTGGCCTTCGACATCGGGCGGCTGCTGGGGGACCGCTGGACCGGCGTGTTCGCCGCCTTGCTGCTGCCCCTGTTCCCCGACATCGCGCTGATCGGCCGGCGCTGGGGACCCATCCTGCCTCAGCTGTTGCTGCTGCTCGCCATGGCCGACCTGCTGATCCGCTCCCGCAGCCTCTCGCGCCTCGGCCTGGCCCTGGCTGTGGGTGCCCTGGGTGTGGTGGGGGCCTTCTTCAGCCCCTTCTCCACCCATGACCTGCTGTTCTTGGTGGGGGCCGGCGGGTTGTGCTCGGGGGCCGCGCTGCGCGGCCTGATCCTGGGGAGGCCGGCCCTGGGCGATGACGCAGTGCCTCGCTGGAAGGTGGCCATCGGCTGCCTGTTGGCCGCCGCGCCCCTGTTCTGGGCGGGCTGGTTCGTCTGGCGCTTCCACACCAACCCCGGGTACTACGCCGCCGAGGCCAACGCCGGGGTCTACGCCGGCGCCGGTGATGTGCTCCATCCCTGGTTCCTCACCGCGTATGTGCGCCACATCGCCACGGCCTCGGCGGGTCCCTTGCTGGGCATCGCGGCCCTGCTGGGGCTGGTGGGCTTCGCCTGGAAGGGTCGGGCTCGGCCCGAGCTGCTGCTGTGGCTGGTTGTGCCCGTGGTGGCCCTGTCTCTGATCGCCAAGAAGAACTGGTACTACGCGGCCGTGGTCTTCCCGGTGCTGCCCCTGCTGACGGCCCTGGGTCTGCGGGCCCTGCCCTGGCCCAGGGTGCGGGTGGGCTTCGGGCTGGCGCTGGTGCTGGTGGCCGGCTTCGGCTGGTACCAGGCCACCGTGGGTGTGGGCGACGCGCCGATCTGGTACCGGGCAGCCCGGACGGATCCCGCCTTCCAGAGCCCCCCAGCGCCCACGCTCCAGCCCGATCCTTGGTTCCGCTGGGCTCGGCACGAGGCTCTACTCAGGCAGGCGCTCGAGGGTCCGAGCTGCCCCGGGGGAGCGTCCGTGGGGCAGGTACCCGACGCGCCATCCGAAGACCTGGTGCTGGCGCTCAAGGACCTGGACCCCTGCCTCGAGACCCACAGCTGGACCCAGTCCCGTGAGTTCGACTGGTTGTTCTACCTGGACTTCTCGTGTGCGCCGGATGCTGGGGCGACTCCAGGGCCGGTGGGTGAAGAGGTGACGCGGCCCTCGGGGGTGCGCAGCTGCGAGCGCCAGGGGCGCTGTGAGGTTGTGGGGGCGGATCTGGGCGAGGGGCCTTGTCTGTGGTTGGTGCGGATGGGTCCACATCCATGAACCCACGCCGCCGATACCTCTCGAGCGTTGGCGGCGGCGCCTTGTTGGCAGTGGGCTGCGGGATTCCTGAGCCCGTCGACGACGCTCCGGAGATCGCCGTGTGTGATGCGGGCTACGTGGCCGACGGCGGGGACTGCGTACCCGAGGCCTGTGGTGTTGGAACTTGGGGAAGCGTCGCGTTGGACGCCTCCAGCATCTACGTGGACGCGGCGGATACTGATGGTGGCGACGGATCGGAACAGGCACCGCTGAACCGCATCCAGCCAGCCCTGGATCTGGCGGGGAGCGTCGGTGGCGGCATCGTCGCGGTGGCGGGGGGTAGCTACCCCGAGACCCTGGAGCTGACGGGGGAGCACGGGGGCGTGCAGCTGATCGGCCGGTGTCGGCAAATGGTGACGCTCGACGCGAGCGCGGGGGATGGGAGCGCGCCGGGGATCGCCATCAGCGTGCGGTACGGAGAGGTTGGGGTGATGGGGCTGAACGTCGAGGGCTCGAACCAAGCGGGGATCGTCGTCGGTTCGGGTGTTGTCACGCTCGAGGATCTGGGGGTCGTCGGGAGTGTCCGCATGGGGATCGAGGCGGTGCAGGACTCCTACACCCCCGCAAGCGTAGAGGTCCGTGCCTGCGTGCTCGAGGACAACGCCTTGGCGGGATTGGTGGCAGGTGGCGGGCACACCGAGGTTGAGCTCTCGGCCTCGGTGATCCAGTGCTCCGAGCAGGCCTGCGGAGGCGGCATCAGCGCCTACGCCGGCGCTGTGGTTCGGGCCGAGCGCTGCACCCTTGTGGACAACGTGGAGTTCGGGCTCCTCGCCTTCGATGAAGGTACCTCGGTTACGCTGGTGGACACGACCATCCGCGGCACCGGGCCCGGCCTCGTCGACGCGGGTGAGTTCGCTGTCCAGGTCTACGGTGGGGCGAGGTTGTCCGCCGAGGGCTGCGTGCTGGAGGACAACTCCGAGGCGGCGCTCGGCGCCTCCGATCTCGGCACTGTCGTGCGGCTGGTGGATACCGCCCTATGCGGAACCCATCCCGATGAACGCGGCGCTTTCGGGCTGGCTGTCGTGGCTCAGCAGGGGGCTGCGCTCGAGGTCGAAGGGTGCCTGCTCGATGGAAACGCGACCGTGGGAGTGAGCGCCTCTGGGCCGGGTACGGAGCTTGTGTTGCTGGACACGATCGTGCGGGACACCTCATCCGACGGGAGCGGGTACTACGGGTATGGGGTCCAGGTCGCCGGGGGTGCGGTCCTCGATGCGAGGCGCTGTGTCGTGGAGGAGTGCACCGCGGTCGGCATCCTGGTCGGGGGGACCGGCAGCGAGGCACGCGTCTCCGACACCCTGGTCCATCGAACGGTCCCCGATGTCGAGGGGCTGGGGGGACACGGCATCGAGGTCTACGGGGGCGCGCGGCTCGTGGCCGAAGGCTGCCTGGTCTCGCAAAATGTAGAGAGCGGGGTCTACGCCTCCGGGCAGAGTTCGCGGGTCAGCTTGATTGACTCCACGGTCGGGGACACCCGATCGGGAGATGTTGCGATCGGAGGGTACGGGCTCCGAGCGGACCGGGGCGCCACCCTAGTCGCCCAGGGCTGTGTGGTGGGCAGCAGCGAGGGTGCGGGGGCCCTCGCCTTGGGCACGGGCACCCACCTCGAGCTCGTACAGACCGCTGTTCTCGACACCAGCCCAGCTCCCGACGGAGCCTTCGGGTTCGGCGTCCAGGTCGGCGGTGGCGGCTCCGCTGTGCTGTCGGGCTGCAGCGTGACCGGCAGCACGGCGGCAGGAGTCCTGGTCACCGACGCGAACACGCATGCGGTGATCCGCGATACCTCCATCGAGGCTACGACCTTGTCGGCAAGCGAGAGGGGTGCCGTGGCCGTGGGGCTCGTGGTGCAGGATGGCGGCGTCGTCTCGTCTTCCGGGCTCCGGGTCGGGGGCAGCGAAGGGCCTGGGTTGCTCGCGACCACGTCTGGGCAGCTCTCCTGCTCCCAGTGCATGCTGCTGGACAATCGGTTCGCAGGGGCGGTCAGCGTCGCGGGGGCGGAACTCTGGATCTCGTCATCCATCATCTCGGGCACCCTCGAGAGCGTCAACCTCGGAGGTGGCGTCGGGGTCTACGCCTCCCCGGAGCAGTACGGGGATCCGCCAAGTCTACAGGTCATCGACAGCCTCGTTTCGGGGAACACGGTCGCCGCCGCGTACCTGTCCGGTCAAGGCGAGTATCGACTCGTGGGGAACCGCCTCTCCGACAGTGTGGGTGTCCCCCACGGTGTCACCTCTCGCTGTGGCGACGGAGTGTACGCCCTGGAAGTAGGTGCCTGGGACGGGGACTCGGGCTTGCTTCTCGAGGGCAACACCCTCGCGGACCATGCGGGCGCCGGTGTCTTCCTCGACGACGCTTCGGCGATGCTCGAGGCGAACGCGTGGGAGGGCAATCCACTCGACGTCCTGGTCCAGGATGGGGACTGCTTGGAGCCCTCGGGTGACTGGTCCGGGGCCGGCAGCAGCGCGATCTGCCCTGAGGAGGACAGACCCGTCTGCGAGCTGTCCTTTGCACTGAGCTTGGCCGTCCCTGACGTGGAGGATGGCCGAGCGGTGGCTCCGTCGTTGACTACGCCGTTCGACTCCCGCCGACCCGTCCCGGACTTCTGCAGCTCTCAGACCATCTCGACAGGCCGGCTCTCACCTTCGGACTTCTGAGGCGCTTTCCAAAAGGAGTTTGGTGGAGGATGGGAACCCCCTCGTCTCCCCGTCTGCCGTGACTGGGTGGTCTGGGGCGGGCTGCTTGTTGGGGCGGCTCATCCGGATCCCGGTGGACAGCTCGGTAGTCTCCGAGGGGCGAGTGCTCGGGGCGATGCCCACGATCG
>CAZHIK010000075.1:5870-16036 GCA_964532635.1 uncultured Enterobacterales bacterium | reverse complement strand
GGGCGACCGCCAACATCCACTACATCACGCTGTCTGCAGCGGCGCTTCACCAGGTTCCCGAGGGGATGGGCGCCCTGCGCATCGCCCTCGACGGCGTCGAGTGCCTGGCTGTCTCGCCTGTAGGCCCCAGTGCCAATGGTCGTGGCCTCGAGTTCCTGGTGGTCCTGCCCAGCGTGACAAGGGCCGCCGTCTCCGCCTAGGGGTTTTCCCTCGGACGCACGTATTGCGTGGATTGCGCGCTCGGGTCGAAAATCGGTGAACGGGCCACCGGGCCGGCGGGTGGTGGCAGTGCTACCTTGCTGGGGTACCCGGAAGAACCTCGGGGTGGTCCCTGACGACCGGCACTGCTCGCGCCCGTTCCTTGCTCCTGGCCGCCTCACTGCTGGCCCTCGCTGCCTGCACCGAGCCCAAGCCCGAGGTGCAGAGCCCCGCGCCAGGGGCTCAACTGAAGGGTGACTGGGCACCGGTGATGGTGCTGGTGCCCCGGGACTGGAAGGACGCCGTGTTCAGCATGACGCTGGATGGTGAGCCCTTCGAGGATCGCGGCGCCTACATCCGCAGGGCCAAGGGCAACAAGAAGGAGCCCGGCTCCCACCTGCTGGCCACCCTGCCCCTGGACGGGCTCGAGCCCGGTCCGCACCGCCTCGAGGTCCGCTTCTCCGGCGTGGGCTGGTGGGACAAGACCGTGCACAGCGAGTTCGTGACCAAGCCCCGCAAGCACCGGGTCACCCTGCGACTGGATGACGGTCAGGGCGTGCCGGTCAACGCTCGCGTGGTGGTGCGAGACCGCAAGGGTTCGGTGCGGCTGACCGACGCCAGTGGCTGGAAGCCTGAACGCAAGAAGCGCAACGTGGCACTGGACGCGGTCTACGTGCGTGACGGCCTCGGCGAGCTGCGCCTGGGCCCTGGTTGGTACCACCTGGTGGCCACCCGGGGCCTGCGCGATGCGGTCGCCGTGGCCCAGATCCAGGTCGAAGGTGACACCGAGGTGGAGCTGTCCCTGCCCCGCCTGGTGGAGACCCCGGGGGCGCTGGCGGCCGACCTGCACGTCCACACCGGCCGCAGCTACGACGTCTTTGTGCCTGACGCCGTGCGCCTGGACAGCCTGGCCTGTGCCGGCATCGACGTGGTGGCCGTGACCGACCACAACCGTGTCGCGCGGTCCAAGCGGCTCGAGGATCAACTGGCTGGCGAGGCCGAGGTTCCCTGGTTGATCCCAGGAGTCGAAGGCGACATGCGGGCGAGCTCCGGCAAGAACTGGGACTGGGGTCACCTCACGGCCTGGCCGCTGGCGGCCAGGGCCAAGGCCGCTACCCGTTGGCCCAAGACCCCCGCGCACGGCGTGCTCACCTGGCAGCGGCGCCAGGCCCGCAACCCCCACCCGGCGACCGGCGAAGACCTCTTCATCACCCTGGCCCATCCCCGGGGCATTCAGTTCCGCTCCGGCAAGCGGGCGAAAGACCAGGCCTGGGCCCTGTTCAACAACCTGGGCTACGACCGCGAAACCCCGGTGAGCGCCGAGGGCAACGCCTGGATGCTCGAGCAGGCCGGCAGGGACGGCCCCAGCATCCTGGATGTGGACGCCATCGAGGTGGTCAACCGCATGGGCCTCGACAAGTACCGCGATGTGCGGCTGGACTGGTTCGCCCTGCTGAACCAGGGCTTCGAGGTCACGGGGATGGGCAACAGCGACTCCCACGCCCTGGCTGTGGAGCTGGTGGGCTGGCCCCTGAACATGATCCACGGCGGGATCGATCCCCTGGGCGAGCTGGACCTGGTGGAGCTGGTGGACGCCGCCCGCCAGGGGCGGGTCTCGGTGACCACCGGACCGATCCTGGAGCTCGAGCTGGTGGCGGGTGAGCGGCGTGCGGGTCTGGGCGACACCATCACACCTGGCGACGAGCCCTTGCAGGCCGTCATCAGGGTGCGTCATCCACCCTGGGTGCCTGTGCACGAGCTGCGCTTGGTTCACAACGGCCAGGTGATCCACAGCGAGCGGCTGGTGGTGGCGGTCAGCGACGAAGGGCCCGCCCGCGAGGTCGTGCGGACGCTGGCAGTGGAGATCGACCGTGACGGCTGGCTGCTGGCCGAGGCAGGCTGGCCCGAGGCCTACGACAGCTCGGTGGTGGGCGGCACCTACGCCATGGTGGCACCGGGCTACGTGCCCTTCGCCTTCACCAACCCCATCCGGGTAGACGCCGACGGTGATGGCACCTGGACGCCCCCGGGGCTGCCCGAGGCCCCAGCGGAGCCCGAGGCAGAGATCTAGGTGTCTGTCCGCTTGCTCGCCTCGAGCCCCTCGAAGGCGGTGAAGCAGCCGAACTGCTCACCCTGACCCCTCAGGCGGGTGAGGACCTTGGCCAGGGTCTCGGTCCGGATGTTGCCGGCGGAGCGCTTCAGGAAGGGGCAGGCGCGGACCTCGCCCTGGGGATCGATGTAGATGAACTGCTGACCCCCCACGCAGCCGCGGCGGAACTCCCAGACGATGGCCGCGTAGGCCAGGGGCTGGGTGCCCTGGCGTCCGTTCGAAGCCTTCATCAAGGCCTCGAGGCGGTGGATGTCTTCGGCTGGTAGAGCGGGCAGATCGTGGGCCTCCGCCGCGCCAGAGGGGTGGGGTGGGAAGAGGTTGAGGAAGTGCACGCCGCGTTCGGTCAGGAAGTCCAGGAACGCGTCGTAGCCGGCCTGCTCGAGCAGCGGGCTGCCCGCGGGCACCATGGTGTCCACCGACACCACCAGGCCCGCGTCGTGGGCGGCCTGGATGGCACCCATGGCTACGTCGAAGGCCTCCGGATGGCCCTTCGAGCGCACCGCGGCGGCCGGATCGCTGGAGTCGAGGGAGATCACCAGCCCCCTCAGGCCCATGGGCTTCATGCGCTCCAGGAACGGGAGGTCCACGTCCCAGCCCGTGGTCACCAGCCAGAAGGCGGTGCGCAGGGTGCGGCAGCGCTCGAGCAGCTGGGGCAGCTCGTCCTTGCGCATCATGGGCTCGCCACCGGTGAGGAAGACCGAGGGCACCCGCCAGCTGCGCAGGTCGCTGATGGCGGCCACGATGGTGTCGATGGACAGAGCCTCGCTCTCGCCGCACAGCTCACCCTGGGCGTAGCAGTAGGGGCAGCGGTAGGGGCAGCGCGAGGACACCGACAACAGGGTGAAGACCAGGGGAGCCATCCCACGGCGGTTGAAGCTCTCGATCTCGTCGAGCACGTAGTCCACGAAGCGCCGACGGTTGATGGGGGGCAGCGCGGTAGCGGCGTAGATCTCGTTGCGATCCACGATCTTCACGTAGTGGGCGCCCGCGCCCACGAAGATGTTGCGGTTGTCACGGAGGTAGCGCCACAGCTCGCGGAGGAAGCCCACCAGGCCCCAGCGGTAGCGTCCCTCTCGAAGCAGGCGCCAGGTAAGCCGCAGCTCCACCGTCCGCTTGGCCCAGCCGGTGACCAGCCGAACGCTCATCTGCTCGCCTCCTCAGCTCGGTCGCGAACCCAGCGGGCCGCGTCGGGGTTGATGATCCTGAGGTCTTCCTCGTGCTGCTCCAGATAGTCCGCCAGGAAGCGGGTGTCGGTGAAATAGAGGCAGTGCAGCGGGCCCTCGCGGTCGCGGTGCAGCGCACGCAGGGCGGTGTAGAGCGGGTCGGTGCGCCACAGCTCGAGCAGCGGCCTCGAGCGCACGTTGCTGCCTCGATGGCCGATGGGGATGGCGGCGCAGGGAGCCACGGTGCCGTCGTGGTAGACGGTGACGGTCTGCAGGCCCGCGGGGCAGGAGGTGAGCTCCTGCTCCATGCCCAGCATGTCCATCACCACCAGCTTGCGGCGCCAGCCGTTGAGCTGCAGGGAGCGCTCGAACAGCTCGGCGCGTTGAGCTGTGCTCATCACCAGATCAGCCTCGGCCCGGGCGTCCACCGGGGTGTAGGGCAGGTAGGCGAGAATCCAGGCTCCGCGGTCCGCCAGGTGCTGGACGTAGGCGTCGGAGGTCACGTGCTCGTAGTTGGCCGTGCTGACCATGGTGGTGACGAACCAGGGGATGCGCCGGGCGCTGAGCTCGTCCAACAGGGCGTCGACCCGGGCCCAGGCTCCGTCTCCCTTGCGTTCGTCGGTGGCCTGCTCGAGCCCGTCGATGTTGAGCATGGGCACGATGTTGCCCGCGTGCTGGATGGCGTCGAGGTGCCGGGATTCGAGGCGCTGGCCCTCGGTGAACAGGTAGAAGATCTGCCGCCGCCGGGCTGCCAGCATGGCGACGTAGGCGTCGGGATCAGCGCGGTAGAACGGGTCAGCTCCCATCAGGTAGACGTGGCCGATGTCCATGTCCAAGGCTTGGTCCAGCAGCTCGGCCAGCTCCTCGAGGGTCAGGCCGGGGCCGCGGGGTTCGAAGGCCGAGAACAGACAGTGGGTGCAGCGGGCACCGCAGCGGATGTCGTCCACCACCTGCAGCGTCACGGGCATCGCCAGCCCCTCGCGCAGGCGGCGGAGCTGCCGGGGCAGCCAGCGCCAGGCTCGCCACAGCGCGATGCCCAGCAGTACTCCGAGGGTGTGCCGGTTGAGGCTGAACATCCCCCTCGAGCTCAGGCGCAGCAGGGCGGGCCCCATGTGCCAGAGGAAGCGCAGGCCGGTGCTGTAGGAGTGGGTGAGCATTTGCGTACCGCTGCTGATATCCGCCCGGGTGCCAGCGGGGGATCGCCCGAGTTCGATTCATCGCGTTACGCAAGCGAGGTCACCACAGGACCGCCTGCGGCCAGAGGTGCGGAAGCAACATGGCGATCCCCGATCAGCGACGCGCCCGAGCGTTCAGGCTACCCACCCAGCCCCAGGGTGTGACCGCCAAGCTGCCCCGCAAAGAAAAGCTACAGGAAGAGGCCCACGAGGCCCCCCCCGCCGACGCCACGGTGAAGCTGTCGACCCAGGGGCAGGACATCGTCAGCGACGAGCTCTTCCCGGTGCTGCGTGTGGTAGCAGGGGCCGACATGTTTGCCTACGTGGTGCTCGACGAAGGCGACGAGATCATCGTGGGTCGCGACGACGGCGCCGACCTGGTGCTCCACGATTCCAGCGTCAGCCGGCGCCACGCCTCGTTCTCGATGAAGGGGGACGAGCACTGCGTGGTCACCGATCTGGGCTCCACCAACGGCGTCAGCGTCGCCGGTCGCCTGGTGAGGCGGCGCCGGCTGGTTCCGGGTGCCAAGGTGATGGTGGGCTCCATCGCCCTCCGCTACGAGGTGCTGGGGCTTCACGAGTACAAGCACCTGCGACGGGTCAACCGCAAGCTCTCCCAGGCCAGTGGCAAGGACCCGCTCACCAACCTGCTGATGCGGGGCTACCTCGACGACGACCTGCCCGGGCTGGTCGAGGGCTGCGAGCGCCACGGCTACGACTTCACCGTCGCCTTCATCGATCTCGACCACTTCAAGTCCATCAACGACACCTTCGGCCACGCCGTGGGCGACGCGGTGCTGGCCCAGGTGGCCCGTATCGGCCTGGGCAACATCCGCGAAACCGACGTGCTGGTCCGCTACGGCGGCGAAGAGCTGGTGCTGTTCATGCCCAACACCGACGAGTGGGGCGCAACGGTGGCCACCGAGCGTCTGCGTCGCGCCATCAGCAACCACGACTGGGCCAAGACCCACGAAGACCTGAAGGTCAGCGCGTCGTTCGGAGTGGCCCAGCGCGAACCCTGCGAGCCCATCGAGGCCATGCTCGAGCGGGCCGACCAGGCCATGTACCAGGCCAAGCGAGCGGGACGGGACCGCATCGTGCTGGCGTCGGAGCTCGAGGGCCAGGGAAGCTAGAAGATGTTCGGGGGCACCCGCTTCATCACGTAGCGGCGGTAGTGCAGGTTGACCGCGAACGCGAACAGGTGCAGCCCGAGCTGCTTCCGGGCCGCCGGGTTCAGCAGGGTGCGCCGTAGGATGCTGCGCAACGAAAAGGTCTGGCGGTTGAGCCACCAGTACAGCTCGGTGAGCTGCTCGGGCTCGAGGTGCGGGGTGGTATGCACCGCCTGGGAGCCGTCGAAGCGTTCCCAGTCGTGGGTGATCAGGCGGCCCTCATCGTCCAGCTGCCGGTACAGCTCGGAACCCGGGATCGGGGTGAGGATGTAGTAGCGGGGGATGGCGATGCGGGCGCGGTTGATGAAGTCCAGGGTGGCCTGGATGGACTCGGGGGTGTCCGAGTCGAGCCCTACGATCATCTCGCTCGAGGCCATGATGCCCGCGTCCCGCAGGCGTCCCAGCAGCTCCTCGTGTTCGGCGGCCTTGACCCAAGGCTTGCCTACACCGTCCAGCCCTTCTTGGCTGATGCTCTCGAGCCCCAGGCTCAGCAGGTTGCAGCCGCTCGCGGCCACCCGCTCGAGCAGCTTGGGATTGCGAGCCAGGTTCAGGGAGCACTGCGACGACCAGGTCATACCCAGCGGTTCGATGCGGTCGCACAGCTGCTGCAGAAACCCCGGATTCGAGACGATGTTGTCGTCCAGCAGGTAGAAGCCGGAGAATCCCAGCTCCTTGACCCGCTTGATGTCCCGCATGACCCCGTCCACTGGACGGTGCAGGTAGCGGCCTTCATAGATGCAGCTGATGGAGCAGAAGCTGCAGGTGTGTGGGCAGCCGCGGCCGGCCTGGACCGGCAGCTGGGTGCCCAGGGGCTTGTCGGTGAGCAGCTCGTAGCGGGGCAGGGGCAGGTCGCTCAGATCGTGGACCGGGTGGTCGTAGATGCGTTCGAGCTTCCCGTCGCGCTCGAAGTCGGCGAGCACCAAGGGCCAGGAGATCTCGGCGTCACCGATGACCACACTGTCGGCGTGCTTGAGGACCTGCTCGGGCACCATGCTGGCCATGTAGCCGCCGAAGACCACGGTGACGCCGCGGGCCCGGAAGGCATCGGCGATCTCCACGCCCCGGTAGATGGCGTAGCCCATGGCCCCAATGGCCACGAGGTCCACGCCTTGGGCGATCTCGGCGTCGACGTCCACCTCGTCCACCACCTCGAGGAGCAGGCGCACGTCCCAGTGGTCGGGGGTCAGGGCGGCCAGCAGTGGGAACACCAGCCCGGGCAGGTGGATCTTGTTCTGCTTGCACAGCCCGCCGTCGGGGCCGTACTGGGTGGGCTGGATGAAGAGGACGGTGGGCATCAGGCCCCCGCCTTCCGTGCCGCCCGGCGCTTGGCCAGGTACTGGCGGCGCACGCGCCAGGTGCCGGCGATCATCTTGCCCAGCATGCGGGGTGGGTAGCGGCGGGCGTAGTTGTAGAGGTCCACGGGCTTGTAGATCGTGCCCATGTACAGCTTGATCAGCTGATCGTAGTACTCGGCCTGGCTCATCTTGGTGGGCTGCACCATCAGGTGCGCCAGGTCCCAGCGGGCCAGGTCCGAGCGGGGGATCAGCAGGTCCTCGTCGGTCACATCCGAGCCGGTGCCTGGCAGCGGTGTCAGGGGCTGGAGGTTGACGTAGTGGATGCCCATCCTGCGCATCCAGGCACCGCAAGCAGCGAAGTCGTCGTGGTCCCAGTCCGGGTGCAGGATGATGGTGGCGAAGCAGTCGATGCCCAGACGGTTCAGCAGCCCAATGGCGGCTTCGTTCTGGGCCATGGATGTGCCCTTGTCGTAGCGCTCGAGGTCGACCTCCTGGAAGCTCTCGAAGCCCACGATCACGGTGCGCAGGCCCTGACGGTGGAGGCGCTCCACCAGGTCGGGGTTGTCGGCGATGAAGTCGGCCCGGCCGTACAGCAGGTAGTGCTTGTGGATGCCGCGATCTTCCAGGGCATCCAGGAACTCGGCGACCCGCTTGCGGTTCGCCAAGAAGTCGTCGTCGACGATGTAGATCTCTTCTTGGGGCAGGCTCTGGAGCTCGTCGAGCACCTCGTCGAGGGGGCGCTCGTGGTAGCGGTCGCGGGTGACGCGGCGGCAGAAGCAGAAGCTGCACTTGTAGGGGCAGCCGAACGCGGTCTTCAGCAGCGCCACGCGGTCGTGGAAGATGTAGAAGTACCGCTCGCGGTAGCGCTCAACCAGGTGGCGTGCGGGCTGGGGGTAGTGGAAATCGAGGTCGGGAAGCTCGGACTCCACCAGAGGCTGGCCAGGGCGCAGCACGCCGGGGGGCAGGTGACGACCCCCCGCGATGTGCTCGAGCAGGGCGGGCCAGGCGCGGGTGGCGTTGCGCACCACCCGGAAGTCCACGGCGGGATCGTCCAGATCCTCGGGGCAGACCTCGCAGTGCACGCCGCCTACTACCGTGGTGATACCCGGCACCATGGCCTTGGCCTGACGGCAGGCCCGCAGCATGGCCGGGACGTTGGTGATGTAGCCGGTGAGCGCCAGCACTCGGGGCTTCTGCTCCCGCAGGTGCCAGCGCAGGGAGCGCTTCTCGAGCTGCATGTCCAGGATCATGGGCTCGAAGGGGGGCTCGGTCAGGGCGCCGAGGACTTCCAGCTCCAGCGGCTCCACCAGCATCACGTGCTGCAGGCCGATGGTGCGGCGGTCGGCGCGGGGGTGGACCAGCAGGACCTTCATCTCGTGCCCTCCACCAGCTGGATGCTGGGAATCCAGCGGGGCTTGTTCACGGAGCGGACGACTCCCGGCGTCAGGCCCACGCCGCGCATCAGGGCGTGCAGCTCCGCGGCGCTGTGGTAGCGGGAGGGGGTGGTCGTGAGCCGTACGATCAGCAGCCAAGCCCAGTCGTAGCGGTTCTCGGTGTTGGCTTGGATGATCAGCAGGCGCCCGCCCGGGCGTAGCAGCGCGACCATGGCGGCCATGCTGGCATGTTTGTTGGGGAAGTAGGGGAAGGCGTGGGTACAGACGATGGCGTCGAAGCCGTCGCCGCGCTCCATGTCCTCGACCGGACCCAGGTGGTAGTGCAGGTTGGGGGCGGAGTAGTCCTGGGTGGCCCGCGTGATCATGTCCTCGCTGGCGTCACAGCCGACGACCTCGCAGTCGGGGCGCCGCTGCGCCAGCTCCTGGGCCAGCTGGCCCACCCCGCAGCCCACATCCAGGATGCGGGTGGCGTCGGGGGCTACGGCATCGAGGTGCTGGTGGATCAGCCGCCGGCTGGGGCCCAGGCTGTACTTCTGCGCCCACAGCCCCTCGTAGCGGGGGGCCCAGAAGTCCCAGACATCGCGGCGCGCTTCCATGGCGGGCCTGCTATCACCCCGGGGCTGGCCGTGGGCCGCCCGGATCAGTCCTGGCGGCGGGTGAGATACACCACGTCGCGCTGCTCGTATCGGCCAAACGCCAGATCGGGCACCCCGTCGCCGTCGAAGTCGCCCACGGCGACCGCGCGGGTGTCGGTGTCGACCGGGCCGATGAGGCGGGTGCGGTCGAAGCTGCCGTCGGGGGTGCCGAAGCGGATTCGATCGCGGTCGTGGGCATTGGCCTCCACCAGGTCCAGCCAGCCGTCGTCGTCGAGGTCCACCAAGGCGATGGCCCAGGTGTTCTCCTCTTCATCGCCGATGGGCTCCGGGTCCGCGAAGCTGCCATCGCCACGGTTGCGCAGGATCAGGTTGGGGGTCCGCTTGTTGCCCACCACCAGGTCGAGGTCGCCGTCGAGGTCCAGGTCGGCCAGCGCCACGGAGCGGGTGCTGCCCAGCTCGAAGGTGACGCTGTCCTCGACCTGGCCGTCCTCGAGGAAGTACACGCCGGTGGGTCCGTCGATTCGCGTTGCGCTGACGATGTCCAGATCGCCGTCGCCGTCGAGATCCCCCAGCGCGGTCTCTACGCTCTTGGGCTCCGTGTCGCCGTAGGCGTACAGGGGATAGGTCGACTCGCCGGAGCCGTTGGGATCGATGGGGCTGTGCTGCCAGTCCAGGTTGCCACCGTAGAAGATGCGATCGCGCTCGCCCTTGTTGGTGAACACCATGTCCAGCAGGCCGTCTTCGTCCAGATCGGCCAGGTCGATGTCCCGACTGTTCCAGCCTTGCCAGCGCGGCTGGCAGTCGTAGTCACCCTCGGGCAGCTGCAAGCAGATCAGGTTGTCGTAGCCGACGTCGTTGGCTTGTACGAGGTCGAGCAGGCCGTCGTTGTCGAGGTCGCCGAAGGTAAGGCCGAAGGTGGAGTCTTCACGCTCGAGCAGAGGCTCCTCGAGATCGAGCACGCCGCCGCTGCTGCTGCGGTAGAGCAGGTTGGGGGCCGGCACGTGCTTGCCCGTACCCAGCGCCAGCTCGAGCATGCCGTCGTCGTCGAGGTCCACTGCCTCGAGGG
>CAZHIK010000075.1:0-5860 GCA_964532635.1 uncultured Enterobacterales bacterium | reverse complement strand
CCTCGGCGCCGAACTCGATCCGCTCGAAGTCCACACGGGGAGGCTTGGGAGCGCAGGCCGCGGCCCCTGCCACCAACAGTGCAACCTGGATTTGTGGGCGTGCAGGCATCGTGGTTCTGCTATCATGGGTGCAGGTGTGCCGTGCCCCTTCGACGCGCTCTGGCGAGCGCGGTCACACCCTGTTTCTGGGGAGCTACCATGAGAATCATCCGCCTGGTGTCCATCGCGCACGCAGCACTACTCACGGGCTGCCCCGCTGGTGGAGTCAAGCCCGAGACCGATGCGCCGGTGGAGGACACCCAGCCTCCGGAGGACAGCCAACCCGAGGACACCGACACGCGCCCCAACGGCACCGACCTCATCCACGCCGACACAAAGCTGGTGGGGGCCGCCGAGGGAGACTACGCCGGGCTGAGCTGTCGAGTGGTGCGGGACCACGACGGCGACGGGCTCTCGGACGTGATCGTCGGAGCGCCGGGGGTCGACGGCGACAGCAGCAACGAGGGTGCCGCCTACCTGGTCTACGGCGTGCAGATTCGCGTTCGACCTGCAGTGTTCCTGGATGAGGCCGACGCCATCCTGGTGGGCGAGTCCATGGAGGACGGCGCTGGCGGGCGCGTGGCGGATGCCGGCGATGTGAACGGTGACGGACGCCCCGATCTGCTGGTGGCCGCCTATGAAAACGACGACGGCGCGGGGAACGCGGGCAAGGTGTACATGCTCGACGGCGCGTCTCTGGCCGCGGGCACCAGCGCCCTGGCCGACGCCGCGTGGAGCTTCGTGGGTGAAGACGGAAACTTTCAGTTGGGCGTGAGCGTGGCCGGCAACGGCGACGTGAACGGCGACGGCCTGGACGACATGATGATGGGTGCCCTGGGCTCGGACAGTCAGGGCTGGGTGCACCTGGTGCTTGGCTCGGCCTCCGGCTCGGGCAGCACACCCATCACCATGGCCAACTACACCTTGGCCGGCGAAGGCGAAGGGGACAGCGCGGGCATCGCCTCGGACATGGCCGGCGACGTGGACGGCGACGGCCTGGACGACCTCGTGATCGGAGCCTACGGACGCGACTCTGCGGGTCAGGCGGCCGGCGGCGCCTACATCGTGCTGGCCACGGATCTCGACGCGGTGGCCGCCAGTGATCTGGGCGCCGCCTCCCACCGCTTCACCGGCCAGGCTGCCGGCGATCTGGCGGGCTTCGCCGTGGCAGGCGCCGACGACATCGACGGTGACGGCCTGGCCGACGTGCTGGTGGGTGCGGACTGCAACAGCGACAACGGCGATCTGGCCGGCAAGGCCTACCTGATCCTCGGTGGCTCCCTGGGCGACAGTAGTGTGGGCGGCCTGGCCCTGGCCGACGTGGAGATGATCGGCGAGTCCGAGGGGGATCGCGCTGGCGGCGCGGTGGACGGGGCCGGGGACCTCGACGGTGACAGCCGCGGCGAGGTGCTGGTGGGCGCCTGCTACAACAGCCAGTCCAGCGAAAACGAAGGCAAGGCCTACCTGGTGCCTGGCAGCAGCCTGGTGTTGGGCGGCAGCGTGGAGCTGGCCGATGTCGAGGACGCCTGGCTGGGTATCTCCACCGGTGATCTGGCCGGCCGCTCGGTGGCCGGTGGAGGCGACGTGGATGGCGACGGTGTCTTCGACGTCCTGATCGGAGCCAGCCACGCCAACGAGACCGGCGACAACGACGCTGGCAAGGTCTTCGTCATCCTGGGGAGCGGTCTGTAGGGGAGGGGTTCATCCCCTCCCGCACCCTGTGGTTCGGGCGTGCGCTGAGTGCTTTCAGGGCGGGTTACCGGGCCGAAGAGGTGAACATGCTCGGCTCGATCTCCACGCTGGTGCTCGTCTCCACGCTCGCTGCGGCCAAGCCCTGGGATCATCCCCCCACTCTCGCCGAGCTGATGGGCGGCACCCACATCGGGGGTGTTCAGTTCCAGGACGAGGAAGAGGGCAAGTGTGTTTACCGGGCCACCATGCGAGGGCAGAAGCCCGGGCTCGTGGGATTCCGGCCCAAGGACCTGGACAAGGCCGTGGAGGCGGGGGCCATCTCCAGCTACCGCTGGGGGCCTCGGGACGGCTGGGTCAAGATCGCGCTCCGGGGAGGGGAGGGGTACTTCCTGGATGATCGCCACGAGCTCACTGTCGAGCTGCCCAGCGGTGACTTCGAGGCGCTGCACTTCCGCTTCGACAGCTCGGACAACGAGTCCGCCATTGTGGATGGCATCATCGCCTACCCTCGCTGGGCCGCGGACCTGGATCGGGACGCTCAGCTGGCGGTGCTGGGCCTCGAGCTCAGCCAGGAGCGGGCCGTGATCAGCGAGTACGCGGGCATGGTGCTGCGCACCCAGCGTCCGACCCATCGGGTGCTGCTGTCGCCGGACGACGCTGGTGAGCCCACAGTCCGGGCGGTCATCTGGCAGTGCCACCTCGCCAACATGCACGCGATGAAGGAGCCCAAGGACATCACCTCCGGTCTGGCCCGGGCCGAGCGGGAGGACCGTCGCAGCGAGATGCGCAAGTGGTACCCGCTCATCAGCCTGTGGCCCAACGAACGGCTCGATCCCTACGTGCAGAGCTTCCAGGCGACCCTGGGCGACGAGCTGGGGGTCATCGGCAAGCTGCAGGCTCGCTACGACCAGGCCTCGCGGCTGCTGGACAAGCTGAACATCCTGGGCCAGGCCTACCAGGAGAGCCATAGCTTCGTCTGCCAGGAGGAACTGCTGGGGCTCGACCGCGCCGCGCTGGCGGCCGAGGTGGACTCGCAGCTGACCGCGGCGCAGGGCAAGCCCGCGGCCGCGGCGGGGTGGGGCCTGGTGAAGGCCAAGCTCGAGCAGCGCTGCGATGAGGACACCCGGCGGGCTCTGAGTGGGCCGGTGGCGGAGCTTCACCGCGAGGTGATGGCGGTCCCCACCACCGACAGCCTCGATCCCTACGTCCACAACATGGTCTACCAGACCGAGCTGGACCTCGAGGACGTGCCCATCCACCGACAGCTGCGGATGAAGTACAAGGATGGAGCCGGCCCCGTCCCTGTCCTTGCCTTGGGTGCGCAGCGCCTCCAGCTCACGTCACGCACCTTCGAGGACAGCAAGACCTACCGCAAGAACGAGACCACCCGTGAGTGGACCGAGTGGAAGGCATCCCTGGACCACCAGGAGCACCTGTACCGCCTGGCCACCGAAGAGATGGAGCGCCACAGCCAGTTCCTGACGACCTACACGGCGTACGAGAGTGGAGCCTGTTGGGAGACCCAGCAGGCTCATTGGTACGACGTGGTGCGCGAGGTGGACTGCACCGGCTGGGGCCGCTCGGAGACCTGGACCGAGGTGGACCAGGCTGAGCTGGGAGCCTTCGAACGCGCGGTGCAGCAGCGGGAGTGGGTGATCTCCGAGGCCAAGAAGCTCATCGAGAACGAGCCCGACAAGGGCGAGCGCTACAACTACAGCTGCGATCGCGAGGTCCAGGAGTGGGCGGGCACGGTGGAGCAGCCCTTCACCGTCAGCGTCAACGGCCACGTGGTCCAGCGTGGCTCCGAGAGCGTGGAGATCGAGCCCATCCAGCTGCAGCGGAACGTGCGCTGCACCGAGGGTCGGAGCAACCCCGACCTGGACCAGTGGGTCTCATCGGCGGCGGAGCTGGCCCTGCAGCCCGTGGGCCTGAAGGACCTGGTGGAGCCCATCGGTAGTGCCGCTCGCGAGGGCGTGCGCTCGGCCGTCGGCGTGAACCTCGCGCCGCATCTGGAGGGCGTGTCGGCCGAAGATGCCGCCTGGCTGCGCTGGATGTTCGGCCAGGAGCCGGAGCCCGGCGACGACCAGCACGTGCCGCTGGAGTTCATGGCCGCTTGGTGATGCTGCGGGTGATTCCCTGCGCCTCGTGGCGGCAAATGTAGGGGCGGGGTTGACCCCCGCCCGCGTTGAGCGGCGAGCTACCAGCTCGACCCCGCCCCTCCGCCACCACTGCTGCCGCCGCCGAACGAGCTGCTGGAGCTGCTCGAGCTCGACCAAGACGAACTGGAGCTGGAGCTGGACCACGACGAACTCGAGCTGCTCGAGCTCTTCTTGGGACGCTGCTTGCGGGGGAGGGTGACCGTGCGGCTGCTGTGGTAGCTGCAGTGGGCGCAGTCCTCGGTGATCCTGGCCGAGCCGGAGCTGGTGTAGGTGGGCGAGGAGATGGTGCGGCGCTCGGTGGTGCGGGTGCGGTTGCTGCACTTCGGGCACTTCTTGTGGCCCGAGAACCACGAGGTAGACCGGAGGGTGCGGGTGTGGTCGCAGGTGGGGCAGACGTGCACCTGCCAGTCCACGCTCCCGATCTCCTCTTCGGTGCGCTGGCCTGCATCGAGGTGGGCGTCGTCGGCTTCCTCGTCGAGCTTGGGCATGTAGACCTTGCAGTCGGGACAGGTGCGGCGGCGGCGGCGCACGATGAGGAACAGCCCGCCAACCAGGCCCAGGCCGGCGATGCCAGCGCTGCCGGCCAGGACTTCGTCTCGGGGGATGCTGCCGCCGTAGACGGTCACGGGTGCCTCCGGCCAGTCATCGGTCTGCAGCTCACGGGCCTTGCGGCCCAGCCGCGCCTCGAGGGCACGCTCGCGCAAGCGGTCGGCGCTGGCTTGGACCCCCGCCTCGAGCCCGGCGGCGTAGTCGCCCTCCTTGAAGTGGGGCACCATGGACTCGGCCTGCATGGTGCCCAGCCAGCGGTCGCTGAGGATGGGCTCCAGGCCGTAGCCGGTCTCCATCTCGAGTCGGCGCTGGCCGATGACCATCACCGCCAACAGTCCGTTGTCGGCGCCCGCCTTGCCGATGCCCCAGTGATTGAACAGAGCCGTGGTGAACTCCCTGGGGGTCAGCTCGGTGTCGTCGACCGTCACCACGGCCACCTCGACGGTGGTCTCCTGTTCCAGCTCCGAGATCAGCGTGTTCAGCCGCAGCTCGGCGTCGTCGTCCAAGACCTCGGCCTGGTCCACCACCCAGCCTCCGTCGGTGCGGGGGTTGGGGATCTCTTCGGGGCCGACAGCGAGGGCGTTGGTTGCGAAGAGCAACAACAGCGGGTTCATGGGGCACCTCTGGAGCGTTGGCCGCTCGGTTGATGCAGGCTTATCACAAGACCCTGGAGGCCCCATGCCCGAAGCCACCCGGCGAAGCCTGCTCGAGCGCGCCGATGTCGACAACGACGACATCGATGACATCATCGGCATCGCCGCCGAGCTGCATCAAGCCGATGTGGACGCCGCCGATGGCGCCTCGGTCGAAGAGGTCGAGGCGGTGGCCGAGGAGCTGGACATCCCAGCGGCGTACGTGGAGCAGGCCATCGCGGTGCTGCACAGCCGCCGCGAAGAGGCAATGGACGCTGCACGCAAGGCCCAGCTGCAGGCGAAGGAGCGGCGGCGCATCATCGGGATCGCCGTGGCGAGCGTCGTGTGCGTCCTCATCGGGCTGGCCGCGGCGGGTGGCGTTGCCGTCGCCGACGCCGCCGACAACCTGGCGGCCGCCGCCACCAACATCGAGCAGCGAGCCAGCTACGTGGAGCTGGTGCTGGACCGCCAGGCGGGGCTGGTGCCCCAGTTGGTGGCCATGTCCGGCGGCGAGACCGGCGAGCTGATGCCCCTGGCCACCAAGCTGAGCGAGGGCGAGACCCTCGACGAGCGCCTCGAGGCCAGCAAGGCCCTGGACCTGGCCCTGGGCACCACCCTGGCCGGCCTGCCCGATCCCGTGGACGACACCGAAGCCATCCAGCGCCTGGGCCTGTCCCACGAGCTCACCGGCGTCCAGAACCGCCGCGCCACCGAGATGGGCCGCCTCGAAGACGCCCGCGCCGTCTGGCAGCGAACCGTCACGTCGCCGACGCAGGTGACACGCTGACC
>CAZHIK010000074.1:0-16074 GCA_964532635.1 uncultured Enterobacterales bacterium | reverse complement strand
AGGATCTGTTGGCCGAGGCGGTGGCTCAGGAGACACCGGACCTGCTGTTCTTGCAGGAGGTCTGGGATCAGGGCGGCTGCGAGGACACCGATCGCCCAGACGAGGTCAACCAGGCGCCTTTCGCCTGCTCCCTGGGAACCGAGCCCCAGCTCTCCCGGGTGCTGCCCGCCGACTGGTGGTGGGGCTGCGCCGCAGGCTACCCCGACAACTGCATCGCGTTCCCACCCTCCACGGCGAGTCCCGAGGGCTGCGACGGCCAGGACTGCTCGGTGCTGCTCGAGTCCTTGGACGCGGGCTGCGGGTCTGTGGGGCGCATCGCGCACTGGGCCATCGAGACCACCGTCGGCCCCCTGGTGGCGGTGGTTGTGCACACCAACGCCGGGGCTTTCGAGGACGACATCGCCTGCCGCGCGCAGCAGCTCGAGGGGATCCAGGGGGTGCTGGCCCCTCTGCCCGAAGGGAGCGCCATCGCCATGGCCGGGGACTTCAACCTCGACCCCGAGTACTACGAGGGCCAGGACGCGGCGGCCTTCGTCTCGCTGGTGGACGCCTTGGGCCTGACGGCGCTGGGTGGCTACGACGAGTCCCACCGCATCAGCCACGTGAAGCTGGACCATGTCCTGGTGCGGGGAGAGGCCGTGGCGGCCGGGATCGCCTGCGAGTCCCGCTACCTGGACGAGGAGCCGGGAGAGGTGATGCTGGACCACGCCTGGGTGATGTGTCGCTGACTCACGGAGCCTCGCTCACGGCACGACCTCGCTGGACCGGACCGAGCAGGGAACCGGGAGCGGGCCGGTCTCGAGCTGGGCGTGGAAGCGCCACAGGTCGAGCAGGTCTTCGTCGCGGGTGGCCGCGCCGATGTTCAACCAGGCACGCCCACCGGGGATGGGCTCCATCACCAGGGGCCTGGACAGCACCTTCCCATCGCTCACGATGGCCAGGTAGCGGTCCACCAGGCCCCGCGTGAGCTCCAGGAAGGCTTGCTTGCCGGGCTCGTCGAACACCAGCTCGAGATGGGGCGCCATGCCCATGTCGTCCCAGGCGATGGTTGCGCTGGCGACGTTGGCTGCTGTGACCGGCGGTGGCTGCTCCACCAGCAGCGGTGTGCAGAGCTCGTCATCGTCCCAGGGCTCCCAGCACTCGGTGACCACTCCGGCGCCTTCGGGCAACTCGAGAGTGGTCAGCCAGGGAGTCCAGTCGGCATCGGGCGGCGCCGCGTAGACCTCGCGCTCGTCGAAGCGCTCTGCGATCCGCACGCCCTCGACTGGAGGCAGATCGGCGCCGCTGGCGGTCAACAGTGCCTGCATGGCCTCGACGTCGAAGGCCATGTCCGGTCGGCCTCCGGTGGCCGGGAAGGCCTCGAGCAGGGCCTCTTCGGGCTTGTCCCGGCGGGCCCGAAGAGGCCCCTGGTCATCGAGCACGGCGTGGAAGGACAGGTCGGGTGGGGCGGCCAGCAGGGCGGCCAGGGCATCGGCCTGGGCCTGGCTGGCGTTGGTGGTGGTGATGGACAGCTTTCCGGATGGGTGGGCCGTGACGCTGTGGCGCAGGTCCAGCAGGGTCATGCGGGTGCCCACCAGGTTGGAGGCCGCCGCAGCCCCGGCCGCGTCGCAAGACAGCTCGAGCAGCAGGGTGTCCTCGCCCAGGAAGGGATTGGGCACACCAGGGCCGAAGAGCGCGTCGGTGATCCCACAGCCGGCGAGTGCGAGAGCTGCCAGGGGGATCATGGGCTCGCGAGGGATCATGGGGCTGCCGGGCATGTGACCCGGAAGGCGTAACCCCTTAGAACGCCACCCCCACCGCGTCGCAGATGAAGCGCATCAGGGGAGCCGCCTGGCGGCTCGCATCGGCGTAGCGGTCCATGAAGTCGGGCCGTACGACGTCTTCGGCGGTCCAGGCGAAGGTGGCGGCGTGGGACTTGCGCTTGAGGGCTTCGGCGTGGGGGTGGTCTTTGTCGAAGCCGCGAGGGACCCGCTTGAGGGACTCGCCCATGCTGCAGGGCATGTTGGCCACGGCAAGGGACTGCTGGATGGCGGACCACTCATCGGCGCGGTCGACGATCTGTTGGCGGATCTTGTTGAGCACCGGGTTGGGGGGCGCCCAGACACCGAAGCCACCGAAGACTTCGCCCGGGGCCAGGTGGAGGTAGAAGCCGGGGGCGTGGGCGTCCTTGGCGGCTTCGTGGCGGAAGTGGACGCCGGTGTGGGTCTTGTAGGGGGACTTGTCCTTCGAGAAGCGCACGTCGCGGTAGATGCGGAACAGGGAGCCGCCCACGGCCTTGGGGATGGCCTGGAAGTGGGGGCTGATGCTGTGGAGCGGGGCCTCGAAGGCGCGGATGAAGTCCAGCGCCGCACCCTTGACGTGCTGCTCGTAGCGGGGCTTGTTGGCGTTGAACCAGTCGCGGTTGTTGTTGTCTTCGAGCTCGGAGAGGAAGTCGAACAGCTCTTCGGTGAAACAGGCTTGGGACATGAAACCTCCGTGGGTGTAGCACTCGTTCGTGTAACGCCTGGCCCGGACAGGTTCTGGCCCTGATATCAGTGGTCCCGGAGGTCCCGTGAACACCACCACCATCATCGTCATCGCCGTGGTCCTGGTGCTGGTCATCGGCAACACTGTGCTCAAGCAGCGGCGCTACGCCCGTGTGCTCGAGGAGGTTCGCGAGGTCCTGGGCCGTGGTGCTGTGGTGGTCGACGCGCGTTCGTCCATGGAGTTCTCCGGCGACCACCACGACGGCGCGGTGAACTACACCATCGGCGACCTCGACAAGGCCGCGAAGCGCCTGCGGGACAAGAAGCGGCCGGTGGTGGTCTACTGCGCCAGCGGCGCCCGCAGCCGCCGGATGGCCGTCGCGTTGCGAAAGGTTGGCTTCGAGCGCGTGCTCGACGCGGGCCCCCGGGCCAACATGCGAGGGCTCCCTGCAGGACGGGCTCCGCGGCGATAAGCGGGCGCTCCCTCGAGATCGGAAGCCCCCATGTTCGAGACCTCCTTCCGTGTGCGCTCCACCCAGGTGGATCAGCTGGGCCATCTCAACAACGCTGCCTTCCTCGAGATCTTCGAGTGGGCTCGCTGGGAGTGGGCCGAGCAAGGCGGCTCGGCCTTCCACGACATGATGAAGACCACTGGGCTGGGGCCGGTGATCGTGCACATCGACATCGGCTTCCGGCGCGAGGTGCGCTTCCACGACCAGCTGATCATCCGCACCTGGCTGGTGGCCAACGACGGCCGCAAGGGCACCATCCTGCAGCGTATGATCCGTCCTGACGGCCAGCTGGCGTCCGAAGCCCGCTTCACCTTCGTGACCATCGACATGGCCAAGCGCAAGATCGTGGCCATGCCTCAGGCCCTGGTGGACCTGGTGGAGCCGGGGCCCGAGGACTAGATCCGGCGCCTCTCGTCCAGGTAGGCGCCCAGGAAGGGATCGGTGTTCCACGGGGAACCTGTGCAGGCCTCCGCTGAGGCCTTGCAGCCTCCCTGGCAGCTGCGCTCGAGGCGGCAGCCGGCGCAGGCGGCGGGCCGGGCCTCGAGGTAGGCCTGGAGCGCGGGGCCATCCAGGACCTCTCGCAGGGTCTGGGTGCGCAGGTCCCCCAGCACCGTGGGGCTGTGGTTGCAGGGGCGCAGCTGGCCCGCGGGGTCCACGGTGTAGTAGGCCTGCTCGGTGCCCAGGGCGCAGAAGCCGAAGGAGAGGCGCTCGTAGCGCTCGGTGGGGATCAGGCAGGGGGGCATGGCGATGGAGCAGGCCATGGGCAGCCCCCAGTGAGCACTCAGGGCCTCGGCCCGATCCAGCATGGCCGTCAGCTCCGCGGGGCTGGCCTGGAGCTTGTCGATGTGGCGCGCGCCCTCACCCCCGGGGTTGAAGCGGTTGAGCATCAGCCCGTCCACCCCCAGGGCCACGCACAGCTCCACCACCCGCTCGAGCTGCTCGAGGTTGGGCCGCAGGGCCACGAAGACCACCACCACCCGCTGGCGGGCGCCCTTCAGGGCTGCGATGGCCGCGGTGGTGCGGTCGAAGGCCCCCGTTCGACCCGAGAGCCGGTCGTGCTGCGCGCGGTTCCCCGCCAGCAGGGGCAGCTCCCAGGTGGTGATGGTGTCGTGACCCAGGCGGGCGATGGCCGCGTCGTCGAGGTGGCCGCCGTGGGTGATGAGGTTGATCTTCGAGCCTCTGGCATGCAGGTGGGCCACGATGTCGGGCAGATCCGCCCGCAGGGTGGGCTCGCCGCCGGTGAGGGTCAGCAGCTCACAGCCGCTCTCGTCCACCAGCCGGTCGAGCACGGCCAGGAGGCCGGCGGTGCCCAGGGGCTCCGGGGTGGGCACCCCGGGGTTCTTCCAGGCGTTGTAGCAGTGGCCGCAGGCGTGATCGCAGCGGGCGGTCAGCTCCGCCACGAAGCCCCGCGGGAACGGGTAGGGCCGCGTGGGCGGGGCGCTCATTCGTCGGCCGTGACCTCGGGGATGACGCTGGCCGGGTCGACGTCCCGAGGCAGCTCCGGCGCGTCGTGGGGGGAGCTGAGCTTCTGGTCGACGGTGGCCAGGGCGGCTTCGACTCGTCGCTGCACTTCGTCGGCCTGGGTCTGCTGGTCGGGGTTCAGGCCCATGCCGTCCACGGTGGTGAGCTTGTCGAGGTCCCGGCGGACCTGCTCGAGCACCCGCACCAGCACCTCGGGCTGGAGGGTCTCCTGTGCTGCCAGGCCCTCGAGCAGCTCCACCCGGGGTGCCAGGCTCTGCAGCGCTTCCTGCCGTGGAGTGTAGGGCATGGGCTCGTAGCAGGAGGCCATCTCCATCTCTTTGGGCCGCTTGGCGTACACGCCGCTCAGCAGGATGGAGATGTCCTGATCGAGCAGGCCGGCCTCGACGGCTGTGAGTAGCCCGCGCCCCTCGAGGTCCCTGACCAGCCCCTGGCTGTCCTCGAGGCGCTTCACCAGCTTCTCCTTGCCCTTCTCGGTGAAGGGGTAGGGATCGCCGCCGAAGGCGGCCTCGGCGGCGTCCTGCCAGGTGGAGACACAGCGTCGCCAGTCCTTCTCCCCGGCCAGGCCCTCGGCCTGCTCGAGGACGGGGTCAGGCGCGGGGTCTGGCATCGGGTCCGGCCCGGGTTGCCCGGCATCGCTGGGACAGCCCTGCAGGATGCCCAGGGCGGCCAGCAGGGTGAGGCGGAGGGGGGACGGCGGGGTCATTCTGCCTCCTCGAGGCGGGCGCGGATGGTGGTGACGGAAGCCTGGGCCGTCTCGGCGGTGGCCCGCACGGCGTCCCGCTCATCCGGAGACATGGGGTAGCCTCCGGGCTTGCCCGCCTGGGCGATGTCGGACTCGACCTGCACCAGCACCCGCTCCACCACGTCGGGATGTAGCACCCCCTCGGCGGCCAGCTGCTCGAGCAGAGGCAGGCGTGCCTCGAGGCGCACCGCGGCGTCCTTGGCCGGGGTGGCCATCATGGGCCGGTAGCAGGTGGCCATCTCCATCTCGGTGGGGCGCTTCGAGCTCACGCCGGACAGCAGGGTGTCCACGTCGGCCTTCAGCAGGCCCGCCTCGGGGGCGGTGAGCAGGCCCTTGGCCTGCAGCTCGTCGAGGGTGGCCTTGCTGGCCTCGAGGGCGGCGACGAGCTTCTCCTTGCCCGCCCGGTCGAAGGGGTAGGCCCCCCGCTCCCCGTCACCGATGGCGGCGGCTTCCTGCCACAGCGGCAACAGCGCCTTCCAGGTGGCGTCCTCGGCCAGGGCGGTGCCCTCCTCGAGCCCTTCCTCCAGCTCGGGGATGGTGGCGGGTTGATCGGCGGCCTGGTCGGCATGGGCCAGGCCGGGGAGCAGGCAGCCAAGCAGGGTGAGGGAGAGGCGCAGCTTTCCAGGGGGCATGGGGACTCCCGCGGGGTGTGGACGGGGAGAGGGTAGCACCCCGCTGGCGGTCCCTGCAGCTGGGCACGGGATATGGCACCTGTGCATAGTCCTACAGGGAAGGAACGATGAGCGACACCGTGGTCTTCCTGGCCGTCCCCGATCCTCAGCAGGCCATCCAGCTGGCCTCGGCCCTGCAGAGCCCCGAGCTGCAGGTCGAGCTGTACAGCACAGGGCGCGAGCTGCTGGACAGCCTGCGCCGCGCCGCCCCCGATCTGGTGGTGCTGGATGCGGGCATTCGTGATCAGGACGGCTTCGCCCTGTGCGCGCGGCTGCGCCAGGTGGCCCTCGAGGGCGATCTGCCGGTGGTGGTGCTGAGCGCCCTGCCGGACGGCGACGCTCGGGCCCGGTCAGCGGGCGCCGACGTGGTCCTCTCTCACCCCATCGAGCCCGTGGATCTGGTGGCCATCGTGCGGAGCCTGCTCGAGCGTCGGGCGCTGCGCACCGGCTCCAGCCGCATGCCCCTGGAGCCCCTGCCTCCCCTGGGGCGGCTGGACTCGGGGCTGCTGGGACAGGACGACGGCCACCCGCGCGAGGGTACCTTCTCGCCGGCCAGCTTCCCCAAGCAGGTGCTGGAGCTGTACCAGCGGCGCTTCTCCGGAGCCATCGACATCGACGACGGCGAGCAGCAGGCCCGGGTGGCCTTCTCCCAGGGCCACCCCGTGTCCGTGGCCATGCGGGCGCCGGGCTCCGGCATCGGTCGCATGCTGGTGGAGGGGGGGCAGCTCAGCGCCGATCAGGTGGGCCAGGTGGCCCAGGCTGCCCGGCGGCGAGGGGTTCCCCTCGGGCGGCTGCTGGTCACCCACAAGCTGGTGGATCCGGTCAGCCTGGACCACACCCTGCAGCTGCAGACCGTGCGGCGCATGGCCGCCATCCGCCGCTTCGGCGGGGGCCGCTGGCGCCGAAGCCACCAGCTGGCAGCCACCGGCGCGGGCTGCCCCACCCACGCCGCGGCGGTGCTGTGGCACATGGCCGATGTCAACGTGCCCGTGCCCCCCATCGATCCCGAAGCCTACGAGCGCTTCATCGTGGCCGGCGCAGAGCTCGAGGAGGCATGGCACCTGTTCGATCCCCAGGGCCGCGCCGCCGGCCTGCGCCTGGTGCTGCTGGGCGGCGGGCGGGTGGCCGACGCCCGCAAGCTGGCTGGAGATCGGGTCCTGCCGCTGCTGGCCTTGCTGGTGCACGCCGGCGTGGTGTCCCTGTCCGAGGAGCCGCTCGATGCGGCCCGGCGCGCCACGGTGCTGGCTCGCAGCAACCTGGAGCCCTTCCGGGAGCATCTCGAGGCCACCCACGCCATCGCCAGCGGCGCTGACAGCTACACCGTGCTGGGCGTGCCTCCCACCGCCCCGGCCGAAGGCATCGAGGTGGCGGCTGCCGAGTTGATGGACCGCTACCGCCCCGAGACCCTCCCCCCTGGACTCAGCGCCGCCGAGCGGGCTCGAGCTGCAGAGCTGCATCGTCAGATCCTGGGGGCGCGGCGGGTGCTGGGCCACCCTCGCCGTCGCGCCGCCCACGACTACTTGATGGGTGCCGTGGACGCAGGCGGGCAGCTGCGAGAGCACGCGCTGGACCACGCCATCTTCCACGCCGAGCACGCCCGCCGCCTGTACCGCCGTGGCGAGTACCTGGCTGCGGCGTCCATGCTCAGCACCGCGCTGCAGCTCGAGGGCGAGACCGCCGACCTGTTGGCCATGCTCGGCCAGGCTCGGCACCGGGCCTCCCCCGGTGACCCCACCGCTGGCGAGGCCGAGCTGCGCCGCGCCCTGCGACGTGATCCACAGCACCCCCTGGCTCACTTGTTCCTGGGCCGCCTGCTGGCCACCCGGGGTGAGCGGGACGAGGCCCTGGTGCTGCTGCGCCGTGCCAAGGCGCTCTCGCCCCAGATGCCGGCCATCCGTGAGGCCCTCCGGCAGCTCGAGGCGTCGATGGGGGCCAGCACGCTGGGGGCCCGATGAGCGCTGCCCAGCCTGACCGGGGCGGCCTCGGTACAGAGCTGTTCAGCTCCCGCTGGGCCCTGCTGCTCACCACCTTGGGCATGGCGGTGGGCACTGGCAACATCTGGCGCTTCCCGCGCATCATCGCGAAGTGCGGTGGCGGTGCCTTCCTGATCCCCTGGGTCATCTTTCTCTTCGCCTGGTCCATTCCGCTGCTGGTGCTCGAGCTGGGCATGGGGCGCTCGAGCCGTCGGGGCTGCGTAGGGGCCTTCGCCCACATCGCCGGCCCCAAGCTGGGCTTCCTCGGCAGCTTCGTGGCGTTTTGCTGCACCGCCATCATGTTCTACTACGCGGTGGTGGCGGGCTGGTGCCTCAAGTACCTGCTGGTGGGCGCCAAGGGCGGGCTGGCCGGCCTGGCCGGCGACTCGGCGGAGAAGGTCTTCCTGGACTTCGCCAACTCCCCCGAGCCCATCGTCTACCAGGTCCTGGCCATGGGCACCGCGGGCCTGGTGGTGCTCTGGGGCGTGGTGAAGGGCATCGAGCGAGCCAACAAGGTGCTCATCCCTTCACTGTTCGTATTGCTGTTGGTGGCCTTGGTGCGATCGGTCACCTTGCCGGGGGCTGGGGACGGGCTGCGCTTTCTGTTCACGGTGGACTGGGCTCTGCTGGGAGACGCCAACACCTGGATCGAGGCCATGTGTCAGTCGGCCTGGTCCACGGGGGCAGGCTGGGGCTTGATGCTCACCTACGGGGTGTACGTCTCCCGGAAAGAGCAGGTGGTCAGCAACGCGGTGATCACCGGCCTGGGCAACAACACCGCGTCGGTCATCGCAGCCATGGCCATCATCCCGGCGGTCTTCGCCCTGGCGCCCATGGCCATCTCCCCGGATCGCCTGGCGGAGCTGGGGGGGGTCGAGGGCTTCCTCACCGCGGGTGGGCCGGCGTCCACGGGCCTGACCTTCATCTGGATTCCCGCGCTGTTCGAGCGCATGCCCATGGGTGGCGCCTTCACGGCGTTGTTCTTCCTCACCCTGTTCTTCGCGGCTTTGTCCTCGCTCATCGCCATGGTGGAGTTGGCGTCGCGTGTGCTCATCGACATGGGCATCTCCCGCAAGGCAGCGGTGATCGCCGTGGCGGGCACCGGCGTCGTCCTGGGCATCCCGTCCGCCATCAACCTCGAGTTCTTCCAGAACCAGGACTGGGCCTGGGGCCTGGGCTTGATGGTCTCGGGGCTGTTCGTGGCGTTGGCCGTGGCCCGCTACGGTCCGGCCCGCTTCCGTCGCGACACCCTGAACCCCGAAGAGGCCCGCTGGCTGGGCCGCGGCTTCGACCTCTGGATCCTGATCGCCATCCCGGCCCAGTTTCTGATCATGCTGGGCTGGTGGTTCTCCCAGTCCATCTCCTGGGACCCTTCGGGCTGGTGGAACCCCCTGGGCACCTTCACCGTGGGCACATGCTTGGTGCAGTGGGCCGTGGCCCTGGGGGCCTTCATCGGGCTGAATCGCTGGCTGGTGCGGCGCTCGCGAGGTTGAGGGTCAAAAACTGGATCCCGCCTCGGCTATAGTGGCCCGATGGCGCGTCCCCTCCCACTGCTGCTGCTGCTGGCCCTCGCATGCCGGCCCGTTGCGGTGGCCCCGGTGCTCGAGCCCCCACAGGACAGCGATGCTCCGTCGCCCGACGACACCGACACCGATCCCGAGGACATCGGTGACAACCCCGCCGATCCTTCCGAGAACGGCTGGATCTTCTCGGTGGACGATGTCTGGGAAGTGGGCATCGAGCTGGAGGCCGACGCGGTGAAGGCGTTGGAGGCCGATCCCCTGGAATACGTGCCCGGCGCCCTGACCTTCGAGGGACACCACTTCGAGCAGGTGGGGGTACGCCTGAAGGGCAGGCTCGGGGCCTTCCGGGACCTGTCGGCGAAGGCCGCCTTCAAGATCGACATGAACCGCTACGCGCAGGGCCAGACCCTCGATGGGTTGGAGAAGCTCACCTTCAACAACATGGTGGTGGACTGCTCGGGCATGAAGGAGTTGCTGGCCTGGAAGTACTTCGAGCTCATCGGCGTGCCCGCCGCCCGGGTGGGGTACGTCTGGGTGAGCGTCAACGGCGAGGTCTACGGGCTGTACGCCCACGTCGAGAGCATCGACGACGAGTTCCTCGAGCGGCACTACGAGGAGCCTGACGGCAACCTCTACGAGGGCGAGTACCTGCTGTACGACAACGGGGACTACACCCTGGCCGACTTCGAGATCTGCTGCGATCAGTACATCACCCTCGACGAGGGCGAAGACAACTGGGAGCAGGAGGTGCGGGGGGTGACCCTGGCGCTCAACGACTACGAGGGCCAGCCCGACTTCTACGAGGGCATGGCGACCGTGGTGAACTGGCCCCACCACCACCGTACCATCGCCGCCTCGACCTGGGCCGGCCACAACGACGGCTACTCGCTGAACAGCAACAACTTCCGGCCCTACTACGATCCCGGCGACGAGGGCCGCATGGCCATCCTGTCCTGGGACATGGACTACGCCTTCTACGAGCCCCACAGCTGGAGCCTGTCCTGGAGCAGTCCGCGGGGTCGGCTGAGTGACGCCTGCGTCAACGACGCCACCTGCCTCGAGGCCCAGCGCGCTGTCATCTCCGGTACCCGCGATCGGGTGGACACCGATGCGATGCTCGAGCTCCACGCGACGGCGAGGGCCACGGTGAGCCCCATGCTGGAGCAGGATCCCCGGGAGGAGTGCGGCAGCTACTACACCAGCTACTACCAGTCCTACCTGTACGACTGGATCGTCGCCGCCGAGGACCGCGCCATGTCCACCTGGGGCGTCACCCCTTGAGCCGCTACGCCGCGTCCCCCGAAGAGGTACTGCTGCGCGCCCTGCGGTGGGAGTTCTCCAGCATCAACCACGCCCTGCTCGGCGGGGCGCTGAAGTACCCGGCCTTCGGCCTGTCCGACGGCGGCTCCAAGCTGGGCCGCTGGCGTTCCGAATCCCGCACCATCGAGCTGTCCCGGGCCTTCATCATGGAGCGTGCCTGGGCCGAGGTGCGGGAGGTGCTGGCCCACGAGATGGCCCATCAGTACGTCTCCGAGGTGCTGGGTGTCACCGACGAGACCGCCCACGGCCCGGCCTTCCGCCGCACCTGCGAGCGCATGGGCATCCTGGCCAGAGCTGGGGGTGTGCTGCAGGGTCTGCCCGAGGCCGACGGAGAGCCCCGGGTGTTGCGGCGGATACGCAAGCTGCTGGCCCTGGCCCAGAGCCCCAACGAGCACGAGGCACGCCTGGCGGCGGCCCGGGCCCAGCGCTTGATGCTGGAGCACAACCTGGCCGAGGCCGACACGGGCCGCGCGCAGCCCTACCACACCCGGCAGCTCGGGCCGGTGAAGCGGCGCTTCCACGCCCACGAGAAGATGCTGGGCGGCCTGCTGGCCGAGCACTTCTTCGTGGTCTGCATCTGGATGAACGGCTTCGATGCCAAGCGAGGCATGTCCGGCCGCTACCTCGAGGTCAGCGGCACCCCCGAGAACCTCGAGCTGGCCGCCTACGTCCACGACTTCCTGTTGGACACGGGAAAGCGGTTGTGGAAAGCCCACAAACGAGAGCATGGCATCCGTGGAGACAGGGAGCGGCTCAGGTTCTTGTCGGGGGTGATCTACGGCTTCGGCCAGCAGCTGCGCAGCCAGCAGCGGCTCAACCAGGAGGAGGGCCTGATCTGGCTCGGGGACCCCGGCCTGAAGGACTACGTCGGCACCATCCATCCCCGCCTGCGGCGCAGCCGCGGCCCCCGCATCCGCGCTACCGAGGCCTGGCGTGACGGCAAGGCCGCGGGCCAGCGCATCGTGCTGCACAAGCCTGTGGCCGGCGATCCTTCGAAGCGCCGCCGGCGCATCACCAAGGGCGAGGGCTAGCGAACCACCGGCGCGCCCCAGCCATCGTAGCTTCCGCTGAGGGGCCCGAGCGCCTGGAGGATCTCCCAGGTGGCGCGGTCGGCCTGGTCCCGGTCCAGGGCGCTGTCGCGATGGAAGGGCAGGGTCCAGTGCTTGGCGTGCCCGTCTTCGCCGGGCGGAGTGGGCTCGCCAACCTGGTAGCCCAGTTCGGCCAGGGCCTGGGTGGCTCGTTCGCAGGCTTCGCGGTTGGGCAGGTGGGCCCAGTGGTCCACCTGGCGCTCCCGGTCGAGCCGGTCGCCCCGCTCCTCGAGCTGGCGCAGCACCTGGCGGTTCATGATGCGCTGGTGGGCGAAGGGGTTGGGAAAGAGGAACTCCCAGTAGTAGCGCCAGGAGGGGTCCTTCTCGGTGAGCCAGCGGGGGCGGTAGGGGGCGGTGTCACCCAGCCCCTCGAGGGCGTCGGCTACCTCGCCTCCGCGCTCGGAGGGGAGCATGAAGACGAAGGTGGTGCAGCTCCGGGCCACGAAGCGACCCAGGAAGATGGCGTCCAACGCACCCTGGAGCGCGGGCACCAGGCGATCCTCGAGGGCGAACAGGGCCGGGGCTTCCCCCTGGGAACGCAGCCCATCGTCTCGGGGCTCGCGCATGCGCACCCGCACCTGGAGCCGCAGATCGTGACCCGGAACGGGTGCGTGGGCCGCAGCGGCCAGGTCCAGCAGGATGATGAGCCGGTCTTCGTCCAGCAGTGCTTCGTAGAACTCGAAGCTCGGCGTCCAGGACGGGGGCATGACGGCTACCGACGAGAAAGGTGGGAGATCCTGTTGGATGGAGACATGCTACTACAGTTCGTAGAGCGGGTGGAGGGGTGACGGGCTTTCACCGTCGTGAGTGGTCTGGGCCGGCCCGTGAGACAAGCTGTCGAGCCCAGGCTCGACTCGCCACGCACCAAAGCCCCCATATGGCCTGGCATCAGTCTTGCTTTGGCCTGTGTCGAACCCGACGACATCGTGGTGATCTTGCACTGATGGTCCGAGACCCGGCGATCCGGTGGTGCACGGGATCATGCGTGGGGCAACCCGGACGCTTCCTTGACCGTTCGGGGGCCCGCCCCGTCGGAAGCGGAAGTATGCTCCGGAGGACATGCACGAGCCCCCCACGAACCACCGCGGCTTCTCGTCTGCGTCGACTCGAGCGAGCTTGGGGGTGATCCTGTGCGTCTCGGCGTTGCTCGGCTGTGAGCGACCTTCGGGCCCGCTCGCCCACTGTGAGGATGAAGCCTGCCGACGGAGCTGGCTGGATGCGCGTCGAGCCGAGGGACCCGACGCTGTGCGGAAGGAGCTCGAGCACATCGAGGATCCGGTGGAGCGCGAGCTCACCATCCTGCAGCTGGTGGAGAGCGCCCCGGGGGGCACGGGGGATCTGTGCGGCATGCTGCCGCTGGGCGCTGATCAGAACCGCTGCAACCGGCTCCAGGAGCGTCCGCACCTGTGGATGGAGAAGCCCGCTCGGGCGGTCTCACGGAGCGGTCCCGACGGTGGGCTCGCGCGGCCCTGGCCGGAGCCCGGTGGAGACGTCGCGCATCCCTTCGCTGACGTGGGTCCGGCCCTGGCTCAGTGCCCGGAGACCCACGATCGCAACGCCTGCCAGGAAGGTGAGGCCTTCGCGGCGGCCCGAGAAGGGGACGCTGCTGCGGTCGCAGCCCGCTGTGCCGGCATGGTCGGACCCACCTGGGGCCAGGAGTGCATCTTCAACGCCACCGAGCAGCTGGTGATGGAGTGGGGCTGCTCCCGCTACCCCGAGGCGGCCGGGTTGTGCCTCGAGGCCGGGGCCTTCGCTGCGAACTGCCAGATCCATGTCGTGGCCCGCCTGGCAGGGCAGCCCCAGGGCGCGCATCGGGACGCCACCAGCTGGGACGACTGGGCCCGCTGCGGCGAGACCATCGATGCGGCGTGGCGGGAGGTTGACCCGGACTTCACCGATTCCATCTTGGCGCGCTACTGGTCCGACACGAGCTTCCGGAGTGTGCTGGACCGTCCTACCGTCTCCGGGGCGTTGTTCGACGTCTTGCCCGCCGACGCTGCGCCCCACGTGCGAGCCGCGGTGGCCTGGCAGCAGCTGCACCTCGAGCGAGACGAGGATTACACCCTGGAGGAGTGGGTCGAGCGGGTCGCCCAGCGCCTGGCCGATCGGAGCGAGGTGCCCCTGCCCGACGCAAGGGGGCCCCAGTACGTCAAGGTGGCCGACATGTGGCCCAGGGACCGCGAGGGTGAAGACTCCATCCCCGCGCAGCGCTACCTCGGCACCGGTCGGCGGGCGTGGTCCCAGGACGTGGAAGTGGATCTGCAGATCTGCGTGCTCGAGGCGGCAGCGCGTACCTCGAAGCGGCCGGAACCGGTGCTGGCCGAGGGTGCTCGCAGTGAGGACCCCCTCGTGGCGTGGACGGCCCAGCGCCTGCTGTGGTTCATGGAACACCGTGGCGAACGGAGTCGAGAACCGATGCCTCCGGGGAGTCCAGGGCTTCGGAAGCAGGCCCCCAAGGGTTGATGTCAGGCGGGGCCTTCTTTTCCCGTCAAGCACTTGGGGGATCTCAGGCGGTGCGTCCGCTCGATGGTTTCGTCCCCGACCAGGGTGAGTACGTACGGCGAAGCGGCAGCCTTCCCTGTGCGCTCCAGCAAGGCAGCGATCTCACCACGTCAACCGGTGGCTCCTTGCGATGGCCTCGATCCGTTTCGTCTCCACGCCGTCCTCGCGCGCGATCTCCGGCCAAGCACGCACCGCCTCGACCACCTCGTCCAGGATGGTCATGGCGCGGCCGCGCTTCAACAACGCAATCTCTCCCGCTGCCTTCAGGTCATCGAGCTCGAAGTCGTCCGCCTTGCCGTTGACGGTCATCTGGTGACGCGAGGTCCAGGAACCGCCTGGGTTGAAGGCGTAGGTCACGTCGTAGGCCGGACTCAATGACCAGCGGCCACGCTTGTTCATGAGGAAGGCGATATTCTTGACGTGATCGTCCTGGTTGCGCGCAACGAGGTTGAACACCATGCGTCGGAACTGCTGCTCCACGTCGTCCATGGGCAGCTGCAGTTGTCGCATGACCTGGAAGGCGAGCTCGTAGCCGTGCGCCCCGGCCTGCTCGAAGTCCAAGTGGGCCATCGCGCCGAGGGACTGCACATGTAGCCGACCGCCCGCTTCGGGACGGTCGAAGCGGCGAGTCATGAAGTGCCGACGCCCGTCCTCCTCGAGCAGCCTGCACTCGGTCATGGTGACCCCCGCGCGTTGCGCCATGCGGTGGTAGGCGTACTCAATGGCGCCGTATCCCATGGGATCGACGAGCTCCTTGTCGCGGTTGTTGCTCACACCGTCGAACTTGAGCAACCACTGCGAGAAGCCTGGGGGACCATCGAGCTGACCCGAGCGCACCTCCCCAGTCCGAGGATTCCAGGCAACGAGCGCCTTGGCCCGAGCGCCGCCTGCGCTCGTCCCTACCCGAAGAATATCCAGCAGGCCCGCGTGGGGATCGTCCGCAGGCATCGCAGCGCAGATCTTCTTCCGTTCACCCAGGACCTCGTTGGCCAGTTTGACCAGGGCATCGACCTCGAGTGGGCCACTGTCATCCGATACAGGGCCGAGCGCTGGGAGGAACGACATGGCGCCCATGGCGCGGTCGCCGATGTAGCACAGTCGCTCGAGGGGGCCGAAACTCTCTCTGGAGCGGCCTTGGCGCGCCAGCCAGGTGTCGATCACCGCGTGTCCGAACTTGTCGGGCAGAGCGTCGGCGAGCAGGCCCGGGAGCCCGTGGAAGGTGCCGCGCGCGAGTGCTGGGAAGCTGTAGACCCTCGAGGACAGCGGCATTGTGAGCGGCGCGATCTGGACGCGGCTGCCCAGGAAGTCGGGATCGTACTGGAAGGAGGCGGCCGGCTCTCCTTCGAGCCAGGCCAGCGCGCCGATACGGCGCCCCCAGAGCTGGACCTCTACCACGTACGCCACGGGCTAGTCCCCCCACTCCCAGGGTGTCGGCTCCCTCTGGGCCCGTCGTGACGAGGCCCGCTGCCGTAGGGTCTCCCCACGCTCGAGCAGATCCATGGGACGCACTCCCGGAGCAGGGACGAGCGATTCGAGCCGATCGAGCACGTCCAGGGCACGCAGAACCCGGAGGAGGCTGCGAAGCTGCACCGAGTTGCCCGTCTCGAGGCGCTGGACGGTGGGGGCCGAAACGCCAGCCTCCCTGGCGAGATCTGCCTGGCTGACGTTCAGGTCGAGGCGTTGTCGCTGGAGGCGTCTGCCGACCTCTGTGAGAATGGCAGCGTCGGAGAGTGTGTTGTCGATTCTCATTATTTATCTATTTTTATATGACTAATACGGCTGTGGTCTAGTGGCAT
>CAZHIK010000073.1:0-16100 GCA_964532635.1 uncultured Enterobacterales bacterium | reverse complement strand
CCACCAGCTGCCCGGGGCCGTGGTAGGTGGCCAGCCCGCCCCGCTCGGTGCGCACCCAGTCGATGCCGTGGCGCGCCAGCAGCTCGACCGGGGTGGGGATGGGCGGCGGCCGGCGCCCTTCGGTGACCACCGGGAGGTGCTCGAGGAGCCACAGCTCGGCGTCGGCTCGCCCCTGGAGCACGGCCTGGCGGTGCTGGCGCTGGCGCTCGAGGGTGGGGCGGTAGGGCACGCGGCCCAGCCAGCGCCAGCGCGGGAGGGCGCGGGCGGACGGGGAGCTCACGGATCCAGCACGAGCACCACCTTGGCTTCCGTGAGCAGGCTGGCGTCGCGGCTGATGGTCTGGAAGCGGATGGCGTCGTCGGGGGTGAGGACCAGGTCGACGTCGGCGCTGACCCTCTCGGCCTGCAGCAGCAGCGGGCTGTCACCGGCGCGGCCGTAGGCCAGCGGATCGGCGGGATCGCTGACGTACTGGACCATGGTGTGCTTGCGGGCCACCGCTTCGTGCACACGGTCGAGGGCGAAGAGCACGTCGCCATCGGGAGAGAGCAGGCGCGGAGCCAGCGCTCCTTCGGCGGACAGCCCGCGGGCGTCCACCACGATGCCCGTGTAGCTGGAGCGGTCGCCGCGGGGGGGATCGCCGCTGGCAGCCCCGGCGTAGGAGGCCGGCCGCAGCCAGGTGGCCAGGTCGAGCTCTGCCAGGATCTCCACCTTGCCCGAGCTGTGGTAGCGGGCTTCGGCCACGTGCCAGGACGAGGACTCCTGGCCCAGGTGCACACCGACCGGGGTCTGGGCGTCGATGAGGTCCAGGACGGTGGTGTCGTGGGTGAGGCGCACGGAATGGGCGGCCTCGAGCATCCGGGGCCCCAGGCGCACGCGCGCTTGCTGCTCGACCCCCTGCAGCTCTGCGTGGGAGCCCGGTGCGGGCTGTGCCTGCTCCGACAGGGACAGGACCATGTGGGTCCAGTCGATGGTGGCCTCGCCCGCACGGCTGGTCACCGGCGCGAAGCCGTTGTCTTCGGCATCGGCCGCGGTGGCGGCGGCGACGACGAGGCCGGAGAGAGCGAGCAGTGCGAGCGTCGCGCGGGTCATGCCGGCGCTTCCTCCGGGAGGGCGGGTGGGCCAGGAGCCCTCATATCACCCCATCAGGCGAAGCGGATCACGTCGGGACGACCGAATAGGGCCTCGATCTCGGTGCGCAGGGCATCGGTGGCGGCCACGCCCCGCTCGGTGGGGAAGCGCAGCTTGACCTTGGCGGCGCCCTTGTAGTCGATGTGGAGACGGCAGGCGCAGGGGCCCTCGTGGGCCAGGAGCAGGGCCACCAGGGCATCGCTGCGCTTCTTGGTGAGCTCGCGATGCTCGATCTCGAGCACGACGGCACGGGTGGTGCGGCCCAGCACGTCGGCGGCCAATTCGGCGGCTTCGGCCCGGATGCTGGGTTGGTCTTGGCCTTCGCGCTGCTCGATGCGCCCCCGGATGATGACCGGCTGGTCGGACTGCAGGGCTTCGCGGGAGTTGTCCCAGGCTTCGGAGAAGAAGGTGCACTCCACGGTGCCGTGGGGATCGGACAGGGTGACGAAGGCCATCTTTCCACCGCGCTTGCTGCGGATGGCGCGGGCCGCGGTGACCACGCCGGCCACGCCCACCTCGACGCCCCTGCGGTAGCCACCCCGTCCGCCGCCCTGGGTGGAGGCGAAGCGGGCCAGGCCGTCGAGGGTGCAGGAGGTGTGGCGGGCGAGGTCCTTCATGTAGGGCTCGAGGGGGTGGCCCGAGAGGAAGAAGCCCAGGGCTTCTTTTTCGAAGGCCAGGCGCTGGCCGGTGGGCCACTCGCCGCGATCCGGGTAGCGGTAGGCGGGCGGGGGAGCCGCGGCGCCACCGAAGAGGGAGGTCTGGCCGGAGGCTCGGGTCTCCTGGGCGCGCTGGGCGACGCGGATGGCGCCGTCGAGTCCGTCGAACATGGCCGCGCGGGGCAGGCCGGTGAAGTCGAAGGCACCGGCCTTGATGAGGTGTTCGAGCACGCGCTTGTTGAGCTTGGACAGATCCACCGAGTCGAGGAAGTGACCCAGATCGCGGAAGCTGCCTCCCTGGGCCTCGCGGGCGGCCACGATGGACTCCACTGCGGCGCCGCCCACGTTCTTGACCGCCCCCATGCCGTAGCGGATGGTGCGGCGAGCGTCGGCGGGCACGTCGAACGCGGCCAGGCTGTGGTTGACGTCGGGGGGGAGGATCTCCAGGCCGGCCCGCTGGCAGTCGCGGATGTAGATCAGCACCTTGTCGGTGTTGTCGGCTTCGATGGTCATCAAGGCCGCCATGAACTCGGCGCGGTGGTGGGCCTTGAGCCAGGCGGTCTGGTAGGAGATGAGGCCGTAGGCTGCGGAGTGGGACTTGTTGAAGCCGTAGCCGGCGAACTTGGCCAGAAGGTCGAAGATGTACTGGGCGGTCTCGGCGGGGATGTCGTTCTCGGCGGCGCCCTTGTGGAAGCGCACGGCCTGCTTCTCCATCTCGGAGACCTTCTTCTTGCCCATGGCGCGGCGCAGCATGTCGGCTTCGCCCAGCGAGTACCCGGACAGCAGCTGGGCGATCTGCATGACCTGTTCCTGGTAGAGCACCACGCCGTAGGTGGGCTTCAGGATCGGCTCGAGCTGGGGCAGGGGGTAGGAGATCTCCTTGCGGCCGTGCTTGCAGTCCACGAACGTGTCCACCATGCCCGACTGCAGCGGGCCCGGGCGGTACAGCGCGATGAGGGCGACCGCTTCCTCGATGGACTCGGGGCGCAGGCGCTGCAGCAGCTTCTGCATGCCATCGGACTCGACCTGGAAGATGCCCAGGGAGTCGCCTCGGGAGAGCAGCTCGTAGGTCTTGGCGTCGTCGTAGGGCAGCTGGGCGATGTCGATGTGTTCGCCGGTGTTGCGCTCCACCAGGGCCACCGCGTCGCGGATCTGATCGAGGGTCTTGAGCCCCAGGAAGTCGAACTTGATCAAGCCCACCGACTCGGCGGCCTTCATCTCGTACTGGACCACAGGGCCGCCGTCTGCCGAGTCGCGGTACAGCGGGGCGTACTCCACCAAGGGCTTGTCGGCGATGACCACGCCCGCGGCGTGCACGCCGGTCTGGCGGGTCATGCCCTCGATGAGCTTGGCCAGGGACACCACGCGCTTGACCCGGGGATCGGCCTGGGCCACCACCCGGAAGGCTTCTTCCTTCAGGGCTTCGTCGATGGTGATGTTGATCTCGTTGGGGACCAGCTTGGCGATGCGGTCGGCGTCGTTGAAGGTGAGGCTGGCCACCCTGGCCACGTCGCGGATGGCGAGCTTGGCCTTGAGCTTGCCGTAGGTGATGATCTGGGAGACCAGGGGGGAGCCGTACTTGACGCGGACGTGCTCGATGGCTTCTTCGCGGCGGTCCTGGCAGAAGTCGACGTCGATGTCGGGCATCGACACGCGTTCCGGGTTGAGGAAGCGCTCGAACAGCAGGGTGAAGCGGATGGGGTCCACGTCGGTGATGCGCATGGCGTAGGCCACCAGGCTGCCTGCGGCGGATCCGCGCCCGGGACCGACGGGGATGCCGTTGTCCTTGGACCAGTTGATGAACTCGGCCACGATGAGCAGGTAGGCCGGGAACTGCATCTCGATGATGATGCCCAGCTCGCGCTCGAGGCGCTCGAGGTAGACCGGGTGATCGCTCTCGGGGACGTGCTGGAGCCGCAGCTTCAGGCCTTCGCGGGCGTACCAGCGGAAGTAGCCGTTCATGTTGCCGGCGCCCGGGGGCCTGGGTGGGATGGCTTCTGACGGATCGGGCAGGCCGTAGTCGCGGGGGGGCGGGAAGGCTTCGTAGAAGTATGCCCAGTTGCGATCGGTGTCGGCGCCGTCGGCGGTGTCGGGCGGGGTGGTGGCCGGGAAGTGGTAGTTGCCGAACTCGAACTCGAAGGCGCAGCGGGCCGCGATCTCGGCGCTGCGGTCGATGGCGTCGCCATCGTCCGGGAAGATCTCCCGGAGCTCTTCTTCGGTCTTGAGGTAGGCTTGGTCGGTCGGGGAGTGGTAGCGGCCCGGGGTGTCGATGGCTTCGCCCATGCCGATGGCGTGGAGCACGTTCTGGGTGACCACGCCGGTGGGCTCGAGGTAGTGGACCGGGTTGGTGACCACGGTGGCCAGGCCCAGCTGCCGGCCGAGCTCGCGGCACAGGGCGTTGGCTTCGGGCTGGTGGTCCAGGCCGAAGCTCTGCAGCTCGAGGAAGAGACGATCCGGATCGAAGATCCCCAGCAGCTGCTCGAGCCGCCCGCGGGCCCGGTCGGGGTGGCCTTGGACCACCGCCCGCCCCACCGGCCCCTTGAGCCCGCTGGTGAGCGCGATGAGGCCGGCGCTGTGTTCTCGCAGCAGCTCGAGATCCACCCGCGGGCGGAAGTGCATACCGTCGAAGATCGCGCGGGTGATGAGGTGGCAGAGGTTGCGGTAGCCGGTGTCGTCCTGGACCAGCAGCACCAGGGACCAGCCGCCCAGCAGGCCCTTGGGATCTTTGTAGGAGATGCCCTCGGGCTGGACCGTGATCTCGGCGCCGATGACCGGGTGGACCCCCTTGCCCTTGGCCGCCCCGAAGAACTCGACAGCGCCGTACAGGTTGCAGCGGTCGGTGAGCGCGATGGCCGGCTGACCCAGCTTGGCGGCCTTGGCGACCACCGCTTTGGGCGACACGGCCCCGTCGAGCAGGGTGTACTGGCTGTGGACGTGCAGGTGCGCGAAGGCCATGGCGAGCCTGGGGCAGGGGACCGGGGGAACATAGCCTGTGGACTGGACAGATTCTGGCTGATTGGCACGGGGCGGCGGATGTGGTGCAATGTCGCCACTACGGGCCTCGAACGTGGAGGGCGAGCATGCGGAGGGTGACCGTCGTTGTGTCGATGTTCGGGCTGCTGCTCGCCCTGGCTCCTGCCTGCAAGGACACGCCGGTCGAGGGAGAGGAGCCCTCGGAGTGCTGGGACGGGCTCGACAACGATGGAGACGGGGCCATCGACTGCCTCGACGCGGGCTGCATGTCCCACCCGCTCTGCGCTGGAGACACCGGAGAGAGAATCGTGCTGACGATCGAGGAGAACGCCAGCATCGACACGGTCCCCGTGTTCATCAACGAATTCATGGCGGGCAACAACGGAGCGTTGCTCGACGAGCACGGCGATGCCGATGACTGGATCGAGGTCCACAACCGCACGGACGAGGACATCGACCTCGGAGGCTACACGATCACGGACGACCTGGGGGAGCGGGGGAAGCACACCATCGAGGCAGGTGTGATCGTGCCGGCCGATGGCTTCCTGGTGCTCTGGGCGGACGACGAGGAGGAGAGCGAGGGGCCGACCCACCTGGACTTCAAGCTGGACAAGGGCGGCGAGGAGTTGGGCCTCTACTACCCGAACACCCTGCCCCTGACCTCGCTGAGCTTCGGGCCCCAGCACGATGATGTCTCGGCCGCCCGCGAGTACGATGGTGCCTCGACCTGGGTCTTCGATGAGACCGGCACGCCGGGGGAGACCAATGGATCTCCGTGATCCGCCTGCAGGCCTTTCTCGATGATGAACTCGGGTGCCGTCCGACCATGAGCCTTCGAGCGCCTCGCACCTACCCTATCATGAGCCTGTGGCTGGTCGGCCTGCTCGTCGTCCTTTGCGGTTGCGGGAACGATGATGCCGAGGGTCCAGGGGTCGAATCCCAGTCCAGTTGCGAACCTGGCTACAACGATGACGGCGGTGTCTGTGTCCCCGAGGCGTGCGGAACGGGAACCTGGGGCGACCTCCAGGTGGACGAGACCACCGTCTATGTGGATGTGTCGGCTGAGCACGGCGGAGATGGGAGCGCCGAGACTCCGCTGTGGAACATCCAGGGCGCCCTGGACCTTGCGGGGGATCGTGGTGGTGGCTTGGTGGCCGTCGCAGCGGGGACCTATGCGGAGACCCTCGAGCTGGGCGTCGACCACTCCGGGGTGCACCTGGGGGGGCGGTGCTCGGACCTGGTGGTTCTCGATGCCAGTGTTGGGAATGCCAGTACGGCGGGGATCACGCTCGCCCTGGCGTACGGCCGCGCGCAGATCTCCGGTATCGAGATTACCCGGTCGAACTGGGCCGGCGTGCTGTTGCGAACGGGAACGGCACGGCTGGAAGATCTTCACGTGAGCGAGAACGCCTACGTAGGGATCGCCGTCGACCGCAAGGGTATCTCACCGGCAGCCTGGACGTGGTGGGCTGCAGGCTGACCGAAAACGTCGTCCTCGGCATCGTTGCCTACGACTCGGGCACGGTGGTGAACCTGGAACGCACCACCATCGAGCGGACCCGGCCCAACTCCAATGGGCTGGGTGGGTTCGGTGTCGAGGTCGACGAGGGGGCCTTGCTGACCGCCCGTGACTGCGTGCTGGACAAAAACGCCACCACCGGTGTGCTGGTCATTGGCCAGGGCACCCGAGTGGAGCTGTACTCCAGTGCTGTAGTGAACACCCTTCCTGACGGAAACGACCAGACCGGGATCGGCATCGAGGTCCACAGCGGGGCCACGCTTCACGCTGACGGGTGCCAGATCGAAGGCAGCACCGAGCTGGGTATCCAAGTTCAGGACGAGGGAACGGAAGTCACGCTCATCGACACCGCTATCCTGGATACGCTCTCGGCCGTCCGGGACGACGACATGGGCGGTGTCGGTGTACTCGGAGGCGCGATTCTCAGCGCGGAGGCCTGCAGGCTGGCGGGCAACACCGGCTCGGGACTCGTGCTGGGAGGCAGTGGCACCGAGGTGGTCCTGCGCTCGACATCGATCGATGACACCCTACCGTCCGCGGACGGAACCTTCGGGTTTGGCATCCAGGTTGTGGACCAGGCGACCGTGGAGCTCCAGGAGTGCACCCTGGAGTTCAACACGGGTGCCGGCCTGATCGCCGATGGCTCTGGCACTGTGGCTCAGCTCGCCGACACCGCAATCCGGTACACCCAGGTTTCCCATTCCGAGGAGGGAGCGCAGGGCATCAAGATCCAGGGAGGAGCGACGTTGTTCGCCGAGCGCTGTGAGCTTCGAGGAAACTCCACCTTCGGGATCTCGGTCACGCAAGCCGGCTCCCATGCGAGCCTCTTGGACACCCGCGTGCTCGACACTCAGCCCGACGAAGAGGGAGCATTCGGCTACGGCATGAGCGTTGGAGGCGGAGCATCGATGACTGCCCGGGGCTGCGAACTTGCCGGCAACACGGGGAACGGACTGATTGCGTCACAAAGCGGAACCCGCGTCGAGATCCACGACTCGCAGGTCTCGACGACATGGTCGAGTTTCGGGCAGATGAGCGCCGTGTCCCTGGGGATCATCGCCCAGGAGGGGGCTGTGATCACCGCCTCGGGGCTCGAGGTCTACGACAACGAGGGCCCAGGTCTCTACGCCGTGGAAGGCGCCCTGGCTTGCACCGGTTGCACTCTCCGGAACAACGAGTTTGCCGGCGCGGCGGTTCTCAGTAACGGCCGCCTCGAGATCCATGACTCGTGGATCGAGGGCACCCTGGAGAACGGAAACATAGGTGGTGGCGTCGGGATCTACGCTGCACAGCAGATACGGTACGACCCAGCGATCCTGCACATTGCAGATAGCGTGGTGACCGACAATCGAGTCGCTGGGATCTGGATGGGCGGAGCGGGTGCCTATCGAGTCTCCGATACCGTCATCGCCGCGACCCAGGGCCTGCCCCACGGAAGCACGACCCGCTGCGGCGATGGCGTGTATGCAAGGAACACAGCAGCCTGGGATGGCTCATCGGGAGTGGACCTGTCGGGCAACACCCTATCGGACAACGAAGGCGCCGGCGTCTTCCTGGACGATGCCACCGCGACGTTCACCGGGACCACCTGGCAGTACAACGAACCCGACCTGCGGATTCAGGGCGAGGCCTGCTCCGAGGCCTGGGACGCCCTGGATGGGGAGCCGGCGGTCGAGGCGTGCCCAGAGTGGCACGAGCCATCCTGCGACATGGAGTTCGCCCTCAACCTGGCCCTGAACCTGCCGCAACTTCCACCACCTCCGGTGCGCTCGAACCCGCGCCGCCGCGCCGGACCCGTGTGGAATCCGGAGTAGGAGCCGAGTGGATCGAGTTCTCGAGGGTGGTGTCTACTCTGCCACCGTGCCGCCTAGTCCCTCCGCCACCGGATCCCCACGGGCACCAGCACCGCCAACAGCAACGCGGCTCCCGCAGGCGCGGCGTTGCAGCCGTTGCAGCGGTCGCCAGGAGTCTTCGCTTCGCTGTCGCCCGGGCCGCTGTCCGGCGCATCGCTGTCGGTGGGCGGGCTGTCGGGGGGATCGCTGTCGTCCGGGCCGGTGTCGTCGGGACCGTCGGCCTCCGTGCGGCGCCAGATGCGAGCCTCGTCGATGGTGGCGTTGGGCTCGGTGACTGTGACCGACACGGTGTGCCAGGCGTCCTCCAGCCCGCTGGCGCTCCAGACGAGGACCTTGGCCTCGCCGTCCCCCTGCAGGGAAACCCGCTCGGCCGTGCCGCCGTCGAGGGAGATCTCCACTTCGCCGCTCTCGGTGGTGGTGGCGCTGTACAGCTGCACCGCCACACCGCGGAACAGCAGCTCGGCGCGGTCGCCCGCGGTGCCGGTGTACGCGAGCCGCCCTCCGCTGGCTCCGTCGAAGAAGTCCTGTTGCCAATCGCCCTCGAAGATCCACTCGGGGCCGGTCTCCTGGATGTGCTCCAGCAGGTTGAGCCACCGCCAGCTCTGGCCGCGGTCGAAGCTGGCCCAGCCGCCGTCGTAGGCGGCTACCGCGATGGTGTCGTCGCTGGCGAAGTCGGGCGAGAGGCTCATGTGCAACGGGTAGGAGCCGGTCGGGGCAGGCAGCTCGCTCCAGCTCTCGCCGCCGTCGGTGGACTGATACCAGCCACCGGCGGCCAGGATGGCGTAGATGGTGCTGTCATCGCTCCAGGCCGGGGAGATGCCCAGCGCCTGGACCTGATACCCCCCGAAGGCCAGCAGCTCGAAGTCACCGCCGGGCTCGTAGCGATACAGGCCGTTGGTAGCTCCGGCGAAGAGCTGCTCGCCCCCGGGTGTTGCGGCCAAGGTGAAGATCTCCGTGTCCACCTGGCCGAGCTTGGTGAAGCTCGCTCCGTGGTCGCTGGTCTGGTACACCGCGCCGTCGACCTCGCAAGACGCCCAGGCCAGGCTGTCGTCAGCCCAGTCCCAGGACACGAAGACGGCCGAGCCGAAGCCTTCGCAGGGCTCGTCCTTGCTGGCCTGGATCCAGGTGGCTCCGTGGTCGGTAGAGACGTAGAACTCGCCCCCTCCGTCCACCATGCCGCCCACGAGCAACAGTGGATCTTCCCCGTAGTTGGGCGTGGCTCCGAGCTTCTGGGCATGCACGACGCTCTCGGCGCCGGCCTGGGCCCAGGTGGCCCCCCAGTCGTCGGTGACGTGCACCTCGCTGCGGCCGGAGAACATGGCCACGCCGTGCTCGTAGAAGTCGGGCGGGGCCTCCACGTTGCGCAGGTAGAGGACCTGGTCGTCGACGCTGAGCAGCTCGCCGGTGGGCTCGTCGAGATCCACCAGCTGCACGCCACCGCCGTAGGAGCCCAGGAAAGCCCACAGCTCCCCGGGGCTGACGTAGGCCAGGTCGACGCCACGGATGATGTCCTGCCGGCAGGTGTGGATGCGGCTCCAGGTGAGGCCGAGGTCGTCGGAGCGCACCAGGCCTTCCCACGAGGCCAGGTAGACCGAGTCGTTGCCGGCTTGCAGGAAGTCGAAGTAGTGCTCCCCCGCGCGCGGCCCGCCCTGGGCGCTGGAGACCTCCTCCAGGTGGTCGGAGTGCAGCGACCAGGTCTCGCCGCCGTCGGTGCTGCGCTGGACGGCGTCGTACAGCCCGGCCGCCAGCACCACGCCGTCGCCCAAGGCCTCGACCGCGGTGACGTCACGGCCCGACATCCCGATCGGGGTCCAGCTCTCGCCAGCGTCGGCGCTACGCCACAGGCCCCCCTCGCCGCCCACGAAGATGCGGTCCGGGCTGTCGACGGAGATCGCCCAGGGCCGATCGTCCACCACTCCGACCTGGCTCCATTCGACGCCCCAGCTCTGGCTGCAGCTCACCCTGCCGAGGGTGTCGATGGCGCAGGCCGTGCCGTCCTCGGTGAAGCTGACCGACAGGTCGAGGTCGAGGACGCCCGCATCCGAGATGGTCGTGGCCTGGCTGAAGCTGTCGCCCCCGTCCTCGGAGCGCCAGATGCCGTCCCTCCCGCAGATCAGGACGATGCCGTCGCTGTCCACCGTGGGGGAGACGGCGATCTGATACAGGGTGGCATCCACGGGGATGTCGGGGTGCAGTGAGAAGGTCTCGCCGGCGTCCTCGCTGACCCACAGCCCCAGCTCCTCGCCACCCAGCAGCAGCCGGCTGTCGGACACCAGGGCTGCCGTCTCGATGTACTCGGCGCCGTGCATCACGAAGCGCACTTCGACGTCGGCATCGTTCTGGGTGCGGGCCACCATCCAGGCTTCGCCTCGCCAGAGGCTGGTGATGACCCACGCCGGGGTGGGGCCGGGAGAGACCGCGACCCAGGCCGCGACGTCGTGGGGGTAGTGGGCCAGGGCGCTCGAGGCGAAGAGGCACGAGAGGATGAGGAACATGCCAGGCAGCTTCCGGGATGGAGTGTCGATCCGATCTCGTGGACACCCTATCGCCACACGTTCACAGCCGCCGATGTCGAGCGCGAGAACGACCGTGGCGGTGCCACTCGTGTACGTGTTCGTGTTCGTGGTCGCAGGCTGAGTTACCGTGGTTCGGTATTCAGGAGCTCGTCCATGCCCTCCATCGCTGTCCTCACCGTCCTCCTCCTCGCCTGCAGCGGCCCCTCTCAGCAGGGTGGGGGAGCCAACGGCCCCGGGGCCCCCCCTCCGGGACCGCCGCCCCCCGACGGTGGCCCTGGGCAGCCTCCTCCTCCGGGCGGCGCCGTGGACGGGCTCGACCGCGACCTCATCCTGACCACGGTGGCCTGGGCTCCCGGTGGGGCCATCCCCGCCACCTACACCTGCGAGGGCGAGGACATCTCCCCCCCCCTGGACTGGCAGAGCCTGCCCCAGGGCACGAAGAGCCTGGCGCTGATCGTCGAGGATCCCGACGCCCCCGATCCCGCCGATCCCCAGACCATTTGGACCCACTGGGTGCTCTACAACCTGCCGGCGGAGGAGCGCTCGGGTATCCCCGAGGCGGCACGACACCTTCCGCCGGGCACCCTCGAGGGCAAGAACGACTGGGGCCGCACTGGCTACGGTGGCCCGTGCCCGCCCATCGGCGAGCACCGCTACTTCCACAAGCTGTACGCCCTGGACACCGTCCTGCCCGACCTGGGCGAGCCCGACCGAGCCGCCCTGCTGGCGGCCATGGAGGGCCACGTCATCTACCAGGTCGACCTTATCGGTACCTATGTCAAAAAGCAGGCCGGGGTTCCTTGACGAGATCGTACCGACGGCCTTGCGGGCCGCGGTACATCTCGTGAGCCGTGGCGGGACATCGGTCGCGGCCGAAGCTACGCCCCGTACTTCTTGATCGCAGCGTCGAGCTTGGGCAGCAGCAGGTAGATGAACAGGGCCACGCAGGCCGCCAGGAAGGCCAGCAGCAGGAAGAAGGCCTTGGGGGTCATCTGTCCCTGGATGCCGCCGAAGAAGCCCGAGAAGTTGTTGCCAAAGGCCGAGGCCATGAACCAGCCGCCCATGGTGAGGCCCACCAAGCGCTTGGGTGAGAGCTTGGTGACCAGGGACAAGCCCATGGGTGACAGGCACAGCTCTCCGATGGTGACGATGGCGTAGAAGCCCGCCAGCCACAGGCCGGCCACCTTGATCGAGCCGTCGTCGGAGAGGAAGCCCGCCAGGGACATCAGCAGCAGGGCGCCGGTGGTCAGGCACATGCCCAGGAAGATCTTCCGCGCGGTGGTCAGCTCGCGACCGCGGGCCACCAACCAGGCGAAGAAGGCCACCACCAGCGGGGTGCCGATGATGACGAACAGGGGGTTCCAGATCTGGTAGACCTCGGGATTCACCACCCGCAGGAAGGCGCCGCGCTCGAGGGTCTCGCCGCCGTCGCCCACGGCCTCGTAGACCTGGTCGAAGGTGGGCTGGTCGACCAGGTAGGCGGCCACCGGGCCGTCGTCGGTCTGGCGGATGAATGCCACCCGCTTGATCGGCTTGGCGGTGTCGGGCACCTCGACGGACACGGTGTGGTGCCCGTGGCTGTCTGTGCCCTCGACCACGGTGACCTCGCCGTCGGCGAAGACGTTGACCGAGCGCTTCCAAGCGATCTCATCGGCGCTGGCGCGTTCGTCGCCCGGCGGGACCACCAGGCCCACGATCTTGTCCACCCATGTGCTCTTGGCGGGAGAACCGGTGAGCTCCTGGACCTCGATCCCGGGCAGGGCGTCCACGCGTGCCACGGCGGACTCGTCCATGCGCTGAAGGCCGTACATGCGCGCGGTCTCCGTGGAGTCCACCGCGAGCAGCGAGTCGCGGTGGGGGCGCTTCACCTCGGCCGGGGCATTGTCGTAGTAGCCGGGCATCGCCTCCTGCTGAAAGTTCCTGGGCACCACGTTCACTTCGCGGTCGGTGTTGTCCCGGGCCCACTGGGTCATGGCCGAGCCGTTGAGGTGCAGGATCATGAAGAAGGTGCCGCCGGCCACGTAGATGGGCAGCAGGGCCAGCAGGCCGTCCTTTTCCTCAGGAGGCGCGGTGAGGCCCATGCGCACGAAGAAGACGATCACGGGGATCATGCCCGCCAGGAAGCCGCAGACCGCCGGACGCATGGCGATGCCGTCGGGCAGCCACCAAAGAGCGGCAAAGTAGCCCAGGATGCCCACACCGAAGGCCGGAGCCAGGATCTTGAGGGCGATGGCGCCCAGGCTCATGTCGTCGGGATCCCGCTCGGGCTGGCGGTCGGCCCGCTCGAGCACCTTCCAGTTGATGAACAGGATGGCCAGGGAGATGAGCAGGCCCACGCCGGCGACCCGGAAGGTCCACAGCCAGCCCAGCTCGTTGCGCACCGAAGCGGCCAGCAGGGTGGCGATCAGGGCGCCGATGTTGATGCCCATGTAGAAGATGTTGAAGCCAGCGTCGCGCTTGGGATCCCCCTTCTCGTACAGGTTGCCCACCATCACCGAGATGTTGGGCTTGAAGAAGCCGTTGCCCAGGATGAGCAGCACCAGGCCGCCCACGAAGCTGACGTAGCCCTGCACCGACATCATGAAGAGTCCCGAGGCCATCATCAGCCCGCCCAGGGCCACCGCGCGGCGGTAGCCCATGAAGCGGTCGGCGATCATGCCACCCAGGAAGGGCGTGAAGTACACGAAGGCCAGGTACAGGCCGTAGATCTCGTTGCCTTCGGCCGCGGGCAGGCCCAGGCCGCCGCGCTCGGTGTCGGTCGCGTACAGCAGCAGGATGCCGAGCATGGTGTAGAAGGCCAGCCGCTCCCACATCTCGGTGAAGAACAGCGCGTACAGACCCTTGGGGTGGCCCTTGGACATGGGGGCTCCTTGCAATCGAACAGGGGAGGGGAAGATAGCACCCTCGGGGTGCCCGTACCCCCCGGGATCAGTAGTAGTACAGGCCCATCTCCCAGTCGTACTGGAAGCGCGGGTCCTGCCAGGTGGCGAAGCTGACGGGGTACCAGCCGTAGCCCTCCACCTGGTACATCAGCACGCTGCTGTAGGCATCGGTGGTCTCGGCGAAGCCGTAGCTGTAGCTCAGCCCGTCGAAGTCTGCGGCCGTGATGCCCAGGCCTTCGCAGCCGTCCCCGTCCTCCCCCTCGACGTTCGGGGCCGAGCTCTCCAGGTCGAACGCCCAGACGCAGTCGGCGCAGTCCCAGCGCGGGGCGGTGGAGGTCAGCGTGTAGCGGACCTGGCAGACGTCATCCCCCAGGCCCTGCTCGGCGGTGAAGTGGAAGGCCTCCCAGCCTTCGTAGGCGCCTTCCACCGTGGCGAGCCCGCTGAAGTGGCGCAGCCCTACGCGCAGATCGTCCTGGGTGCCGGGGGCGGTGTCGTCCGTGCTGGGTTCGGTCCCGCAGCGGGCTCCCAGCGCCAGCGCCAGCGCGAGGCCGGACAGTGGGCCCATCAGCGTGCGGGCCGTCACGGCGTCGAGGACCGACAGCCCAGGCGTGCGGCGGTCGCCTGGGCCTGGTGGTGGTGGGGGTAGAGACGCTGGGCTCTGGTGAGCAGCTCGCAGGCCTCGCGGCGTTCACCGAGGGCGTGCAGCACTCGGCCGTAGCCGAGCAGCCAGTCGTGGCGGTCGCCGTACAGGGGCTGCTTGAGCTCGAGCAGCCAGCGGGCGTCCTCGAGCCACCCCAGGCGCTCGTAGACCTGGGCGTGGAGGATGGCGAACTCTGCATTGCGGCGACGCCCCTCGCGGGCCGCCATCATGGCGTCCAGCGCCTCGATGGGGGCGTCGTCGTCCAGCGCGATCCTGGCCCTGGCGGTCCAGGAACGGGACATGGCCTGGCCGTAGTGGTCGGCCAACCAGGCGTGGAACAAGGCCTCATCGGACTCGCCGCGCTGCGCGTGCAGGTCGGCCAGCCAGGCGTGCGACATCGGTCCGTCGGGGCGGATGGCCAGGGCCTCCCAGGCGGCGTCCACCGCGCCGTCGATGTCGCCCATGGCAGCGAGGTCGTCGGACAGCGCCAACAGCACCACCAGCTGCTTGCCCTCACCTTCGGCCCCGAGGAGCATGGCCTGGCGCAGGGCCAGGGCTTCATCGTAGCGACCCAGCTCCCTGAGCGCGCCGGCGTGGGCTCCCAGGCCATTGTTGGCGTAGTAGGTGGACCCGGCTGCGTCCTCGAAGGGGGACAGCGCGTCGGCGTAGTACCCCATCTGGACGTAGGCCGTTCCGAGTCGAGAGGCGATCTCGGGATCGGTCGGGTCGTCTTCCCGAGCCTGGCGCAGCTCGATGACGGCCTGCCGCCACTGCTTGAGGCGCATGGCCCGCATCGCCCCCGCGGGAAGCTCGGCGAGCGCGGGAAGCGCGATGGCCGCAGCGAGGATGGGCAGCAGCAGCCTGCGCGTTATCATGGGCCGCTCCTCGGCAGTGGGCGAGTCCCACCGGCTAACGCTCGGGTGTGTCCATGGCAAAGCGCCTTCCCGTCCTCATCATCGCGCTCGCAACCGGCTGCACATGCGGCAGCGAGCCGGCTCCTGCGCCCGGCCCTGCCGAGCCCGATGAGCCTTCGGCGTCCACCGCTGCTGGCCCCTCGGTGGTGCTGCTCACCCTCGACACCACCCGGGCCGACCGCATCGGCTGCTACGGCCACGAGCTGGCTCACACGCCCAACATCGACGGCCTGGCTGCCCAGGGCTGGCGTTTCGATCGAGCCTACACGCCAGTCCCCCTCACCACCCCCTCCCACGCCACCATCCTGTCGGGGCTCTACCCCACCCGCCACGGGGTCCACACCAACGGCGACGCCGTGCTCCCCGACGACGTGCTCACCATTGCCGAGCGGCTGGGCGATGCGGGCTATCGCACCGCCGCCAGCATCGCGGCGTTCACCACCACCCGGATCTGGAACTTCGACCAGGGCTTCGAGCGCTACTACGACGACGTCGAGGTCAACCTCGGTCGCGGTGGACGCTGGAGCCAGGAGCGCCCGGCCGACATGGTGGTCGACGATGCCCTGGCTTGGCTGGGCGAAGTTGAGGACGGCCCCTACTTCCTGTGGGCCCACTTCTTCGATCCCCACGATCCCTACCGGCCCCCCGAGTCGTGGGCCCAGCGCTTTCCCGATGCCCCCTACGATGGCGAGATCGCCTACATGGACGAGCAGATCGGGCGCCTGATCCAGGCGGTAGAAGCCCGGGGTGAGCCTGTGACCTGGGTGGTGGTGGGCGACCACGGCGAGGCCCTCGAGCTCGAGCACGGGGAGCACACCCACGGCCTGTGGATCTTCGATCCCACCATGCGCGTGCCCCGGATCGTCCGGCCCGCCCAGCCCCTCGAGGCCGGTCGGGTCATCGAGGCTCGGGCGGTGAGCACCGTCGATGTCCTGCCCACCGTCCTGGCGATGCTGGGGCTCGAGGCTCCGCCCGACCTCGACGGTCGGGACCTCGGACCCATGATGCGCGAAGAGGAG
>CAZHIK010000072.1:0-16150 GCA_964532635.1 uncultured Enterobacterales bacterium | reverse complement strand
CCTGTGGGGCCACTTCTGGATGCGCCACAGCCTGCTGGTGGACCACAGCTGGCCCTACGAGACCCTGCTGGTGGACCATCCCCACGGCGGGGTGCTGTGGCTCAAGGATCCCATCATGCTGGTGGCGATGCTGCCGGTGCAGCTGGTGGCGGGGATCCCCGCGGCCTACACGGCCTCCCAGCTGCTGCTGTTCCTGCTGGCGGGAGCAGGGCTGTACCTGCTCGCCCGGGAGCTGGGGCTGTCCCGCTGGCCGGCCATCCTGGGCGGGCTGGCCTTCGCGTTCGCGCCCCACACCCTTGGCGAGGCCTTCAACGGCAACATCGAGGCCCTGAACACCGGCTGGCAGCCCCTGTGGCTGTGGGCCATGCTGCGGCTGCTGCGACGCCCGGGCTGGGCCGCCGGGATCGCCACCGCCATCAGCCTCTGGGCCCTGCTGCTGGCCAACCAGTACTGGGCCTTGGCGATGGCCGCGATCTCCGCCCCCCTCGCCCTGCAGCAGATCTGGCGACTGCGCGGGGACGGGGCGACCGCAAAGCGGATCTCGGCGCTGGCGGGAGCCACCGTCGCGGGAGGACTGCTCTTCCTGCCGGCCGCCCTGGCCATCCGCAGCAGCATGGCAGCGGCGAACAAGATCAACGCCTTGACCCAGGGGCAAGTGCCCCTGATGCCGCCCTACACCACCGACCTGGTGCATCTCTGGGAGCCCCTGGCCACGCTGCAGTGGCAGACCGAGTTCCCTCCCTTCCAGGACCTGGTCTACCCGGGCTTTCTGGTGCTGGCCCTGGCCTTGTTGGCCCCCCTGCTGGGACCGAAGGGTCCCTGGCGCTGGTGGTGGCCGGCCCTGGGGCTGGGCTTCCTGATCCTGGCGCTGGGCCCGGCACTGAGCGTGGACGGTCGGGTGCTGGGCGCCCCCGACGACATCGTCTGGCTGCCCTGGGCATGGCTGGGTTCCGCCCTGCCCATCGTACGCTCCATGACCCTGCCCCATCGCATGGCCGTGCCCGCAGCCCTGTTCCTGGCCCTGGGCCAGGCCTGGACCCTCCAGGGGCTCTGGAGGCGCGGCAGGGTGCTGGGGGGCGTCGCCGCCCTGCTGGGGCTCGCCGCCCTGCTGGAGCTGCTGGTCTACCCTCCCTACGCCGTCCCTCTGGCCACCACGGAGCTGCCCCGGGCCCAGCACGCGCGGCTGCTGGCGGAGCTCGAGGAGCCCGGCGCCGTGCTCAACCTGCCCTTCGATCTGGGCAGCCACGACCAGCGCATCTGCCTGTGGCACCAAGCCGTGCACGGGCGACCCGTCGGCATGACCCTGCGCATCACCGAGCCCCCGCGCATCGTGGACGACATCCCGCTGCTGTGGCTGGTGGGTGGCCCAGCCCGGCGCGATGCGCTGGCGGCCTGGGATCCCATCGCGCACCCCGAGGATCCCTGGGGGGTCCAGGCCCTGCAAGACTCGGGCTACGGCTTCCTGGTGGTCCACGGCGACCTGCTCGAGCAGGCCAACCAGGGCTCCCTGACCCGCTACGGCGAGCGGCTCGAGCCCGTGCTGGGCCCGCCGCTGCACCTGGCCGAAGGCAGCCTGGTCTTCCCCCTGGACCCCACCCTGCTCGAGCCCATGGCCGCCCGGGCGCGTGCGCTGCTGGGAGCCGATGCGGTCCTGGCCCCCTGACCGCGGTAAGCTCCCCTCCATGGACCGCGGCTCCCCCATCCCCTGGATCCTCGGCGCACTGCTGGTGGTGCTGGCCGTGGTGCTGTGGCTCTGGCTCACCCGGCCCGAGGTCAACCCGCTCCACGGTAGCTACGGGATCCTATGAACCGCCGCCTGGTGCCCCTGCTGTCCGTCCTGGTGGCCCTGGTGGCCATCGGCCTGTGTGGCTGGATCACCTGGGAGCGTCAGCGCAGCACCGTGCGCTCGGCCACCATCACCCGCCACGCCGGAGAGCTGGGACCCGACGCCCAGCTGCTGCTGCCGAACCTGAAGGACCAGTGGGTCTGGGTGCCCGACCGGCCCCACGATCCCCAGGAGCTGCTCGAGCCCGACCGCGATCAGCGCTTCCAGCGCCGCCGGAGCTTCCAGGTCAGCACCAACAGCGAGGGCCTGCGGGGGCCAGAGATCCAGCTGCCCGCCCCGGGCTTCCGGATCCTCTGCGTCGGCGACTCGGTCACCTTCGGCTGGGGCCTGCCAGTGGGGCAGGCCTACCCGACCCTGCTCGAGGACGAGCTGGACGTGGAGGTGATCAACGCCGGGATGCCGGCAGCCGCGCCCCCCGAGATCGCCACCTGGGCGCGCCAGCACGCCGCCCGGCTCGACGCCGACCTGGTGCTGTTCGTCAAGCAGCCCCAGTCCCCGGGTGGTGGGGACGCCGTCACGCCCTACCTGCGGGAGCTGCGGGCGCTGGCCGATGCCCTGAACCCCGTTCCCATCGGCGTGGTGCTGCCACCCCGCAGCACCTTCAGCGCGCGACCCGACGCCGTCGCGGAGCAGGAGAGCCAGCATGTCATCGAGGGGCTCGCCCCCCTGCCCGTGCTCGATCTCACCCCGATCTTCCGCGAAGCACAGCAGGCCCCAGGGGTGCTCGGCGAGCGCGAGGGTGACATCCAGCGGGTACTGCTGCTGCCGGATCGCCGGGTGCTGCTCGAGGCCCCCGCCCCTCCGAAGGGGCTGGCACCGGCCCTGGCGAAGTTCTTCGAAGACAACCCCCACGCTGTCGAGCCCCTGATCTACGACGGCGGCCACCCTGACCGCGACGGCCACCGCCTGATGGCGCGCAGCATCGCCCGCTGGGTCCGCGACCATGGCTGGCTGCCGTGAGCGCCTCGGCTGATCGCACCGACCTGAGGGGCTGGCTCCTCACCATCGGCCTGGGGCTGCCCCTGTACGCCCTCCTGGTGCTGGCGGTGGCCGGCTACTTCCTGCCCTGGCTGGACAGCTACCTATTCGACACCCGGGTGCTGTTCGCCAACAACTTCGACAAGATCGACGAGCTGGTGATCGCCGAAGGGCCCGTGCTCGAGGACCTGATCACCATGCTCCGCGGCTGGATGCGGGACGGCACCCGGGGCCTCGAGTACTACGAGTTCAACGTGCTTCCCCTGGCTCTGGTGGGCTGGCTGCTCGAGACCGCCCACCCCATCCGGGCCTACAACCTGGTGCTGGCCGGCTGCTGGATGCTGGCGGGGCTGTGCACCGCCGGGCTGTGCTACCGGCTGGCCCGCAGCGCCGGCGCCGCGCTGTGGGCGGGGGCCCTGTTCGCCTTCGGCCCCATGGTCACCAGCACCATGCGCATCGACTCGCTGGACTACGCCATGCTCTTCCTGCTGCCCCTGCTGCTGTGGGGGCTGGTGGAGTCCCGGGAGCGGCGTACCCTGCTGTGGCCCTTGGTGGGAGGCCTGACCCTGGCGGCCATGGGGATCACCAACCAGTACTTCTGGCTCGCGGCGGTGCCCACGGTGGCGGCCTGGGGTCTGGTGAGCTGGATGAAGCCCCTCGAGGGCGAGGCCTGGCCGCGGGCACCTGGAAGGCTGGGCACCAGCCTGCGGATCGGCGTGGTGCTGCTGCTGGGCCTGGGGCTCATCGCGCCGCTGATCACCTACGAGCTGACCGAGTTCTGGAGCCCCGATGCCGTCAGCATCAACAAAGCCATCGGCACCGAGGTGAGCGCCCCGGTGCTGCTGGCTCGCCACGGCGTGCTCACCCCTTGGACCCTGCTGGCCGTGGCCGCAGCAGCCGTCGCCTTCCTGCCCGGCGCGCCGCGCCAGGGGCGCGGCTTCCTGGCCGCGCTGGCCCTGCTGCTGCTGGGGGGCTTCGGTCTGCTCACCCTGCTGGCCGATAGCGCGGGCGACCTGCTGGCGCGCATGCCCCTGCTGTGGCGCCTGCAGCGCCTCGCGGACACCTCGGTGCTAGCGGTGCTGGCCCTGAGCGTCCTGGCAGGGATGGGCCTGGCCGGGCTCCAGGCACGCCTGGGTCGCCGCGGCCACCGGCTGGCACTGCTGGGGCTGGCCTGGGGCGCCCTGGCGCTGTGCATGGTGCACACCCGCCACGTCACCAGCTCGGCCATGGCGACCGGGGCCACATCCCTGTCGGTGCCCGGGCCGGTGGTGGAGCAGGTCAAGGGTGCCCCCACCGCAGCCGAGATCGTCGTGGTGCACGCCGCGCCCTCCGACCTACCCGCCGATCTGCTGTCTCGCTACCTGCGCCTGTGGACCAGCAAGCACACCGCCAGCACCCGTGAGCGCGAAGACTTCCTCGAGCGCACCACGGGCCACCGCCGCCCCCTGCATCAGCGCGGCCGGCTCCGGTTCGAGTCCGATCCGGAGCGGTGCAGCCTGCTGCTGCTGGTGGTGGACCCCAGCGAACCCGAGCGCAGCGCGCGCCTCCGAGAGCTGGTGGAGGCCAGCGAGCACACCGTCCGACACGACGGTGACGGCTGGTATGCCGTGAGCCTGGGTGACTGTGGCGGGTAGGACAGCCCTCAGCGCGCCAGGCGGAAGCCCAGGTCCTCGGTGCGGTCCCCCAGCAGGGTGGCGCTACGCGCCGTGACAGAGCACTGGCTGTCGGGCGATGCGAAGGAGCCGCCGCGGATGACCTTCTCGAAGCCACCGGAGGCACCGACCGCATCCGCTCGGGGCTCGGCGCTGTAGGCGTACTTGGCGTTCCAGGTCCACTCCCACAGCACACCGTTCATACCGGCGAAGCCCCAGGGATTCCCGGTGGCCGCGGTGGAGTGCCGGGCGTCGAGGCAGCGCGGAGCATCGGGAAGCTCGGTCCGCCCAGCCCGGGCCGCGTACTCCCACTCGGCCTCGGTGGGGAGGCGATAGCCGCCGGTCTGGCCCGTCAGGCTGACGGTCCCGTTGGCGACGCAGGTCTCGACCTCAGCGTAGTACGGCAGCCGGCCCTCGCGAGCGGAGAGCAGGTTGGCGAACTGCAGGGCCTCGCACCAGCTGACCATGCCCATCGCGTGGCGATGGTCCTGCGAGGACGGGACGGGGCGGTCGTGCAGCGCGTAATACTGAGCCGCGTTGACCTCGGTGACCCCCAGCCAGAAGCCCAGGACCCGAACCCGATGGGCCGGACGCTCGTGGGCGGTCCCGAAGTCGCCCTCGCCGCGGGCGCCCATGGTGAACTCACCCGCGGTCAGCTCCACGAAGCGCATGTCCAGCAGGTCGGGCAGCGCCGCGTGAACACGGCCGGTGGGCTGGCCCTTGGACATGCCATCCAGCCCTCCCAGTGGCAGCGGCCCCGCCGGGACGCCGCCGACGACGGGGACAAGCTCGCTGTCGGGAGTGCCGGCCATGATGGTCGCGGTCAAATCGTTCGACTCGGCCGGTGCTGCCGGTGGGGCCTCGAGCTCCGGCGTGGGGGGGGCGTCACCACCGAAGAACAACCCGGCGCAGGCCCATGTGCACAGCAGCAGTTCCGCCACCAGCAACAACAGGTAGAGCCGCATGCGGCTGGGGCGCATGACGGGAGGTGGGCCGTCGTCCGGAGCGGGCGGCCCAGGAGGCACCGCCACCTCGATCTCCACCGACGACGGTGGCTGGGCCGGCGTGGCCTCGGTATCGGGCTCCTCGAGGACCGAGAGATCGTGCACCACCACGCCCACGTCGGTGATCTCTGGGCGCTCCTGGCGGGAGGTGGACACCGGCAGGACCCCCACACCGGGGTCGGTGTGCTCGGGCGCCGGTGCGATCCCGGGATCGGTCGCCTCCTCCGTGTCGTGGACGCGCGGCGCGGTGTCCTGCTCGGGGTCACGCAGGCGGGGCGCAGTGTCCTCCTCGGGATCATCGGGGATGACGGTGGTGAGGTCTCGAGGAGCCTCACTGTCTTCGCCCTCGGCCAATAGCTGGTCGAGCCGGGCCAGCAGCTCCGCCAGCTTGCCCTCGAGGGGCAGGGAGTGCGCCACGTCCAGCGAACCGGGGCGGGCGACGGTGCCGGCAAGCCAGTCCGCCAGTTCCTCCTCGCCCATGTCCGACAGCTCCGGCCGCACCCCCGTGACCAGGGCCAGGATGTCGGCGATCTCCTGCGGCTCGAAGCGCGCCAGGATCTGCGCCGTGCTGAGGGTGCTGGGAGCGTGGTCGGAGGACGATGCCATGGTGTGGAGCCACCGATCCGGAAAGGAGGGGACCGAGAATGTAGCAAACGATGAGTGTTCGTTCCCGAAAGTGCCGAAGCTCGGGAGGCTACAACCCCACCTCTACCACCCAGCGCTCCTCATGGGGCTCCCCGCCTACGGTCGCCCGACCACCCGACAGCTCCACCTCCACGGTGGGCGCGCCCCCCTGGATGCCGGGCCGCACCACGGCCGTGCCCACCGGGGTGAGCACCTCGCGGCGCCCGCTCACGCCGACCTCGAGGGCGCTGCGGGCCAACCACAGGGCCTGGACCCGCACCTGCTCGCGCTCGGCGGCCGCCTGATCGATGGAGATCCGTGTGAAGTACACCGAACCCGCGGCCGCGCTCATGGCGAGCACCAGCATGATGAGCAGCAGGGTGTGGCCGCGACGGCTCACGGGGTCACCCCGAGGGGGATGAACACGGTGCTGCGCTCCTCGCGGGTGGGCCGCAGGTGGCGGAGGAAGGTGATCTCCACCCCACCGGGCTGGGGCTCGAGGGCCTCGACTCCCGCCGCCAGGGCCGCGCTGCCACCGCAGGCGCTCGGGGCCTCCCGTAGCACTGCACCCACCGGGTCCAGCCGATAGCGAACGGTGCAAGCCCCGAGCTTCCAGCTCAGGGACTCCCCGTCCACCGGCTGCCCCTGGCGCTGGTCGGCGCGCATCGCGTCGGCCAGGGAGCGCACCTCCTGGGCGGTCTTCAGGTGCCACAGCCCGATCTGGTGGTTGTCCTCCACCCCTCGGGCCGCGGCGTACACCAGGGGAACCAGGATCGCGAGGATGCTGAGACAGATGGCCAGCTCCACGGCAGTGAAGGCCCGTCGCATCAGCGCACCCCCGCCGTGAACACCGTGAGGGAGCGCTCCTGGGCCAGGCCCTGGGGAGGGCTCCAGCGCACGGTCAGGATGGCGAGGTCCCCAGCCGCAGCCTCGACCACCTCGGCGTCGGGCAGGGAGACCACCAGGCGTTCCACCACCGTCGGGTCCACTGGGCGCTCGTCCACGAGGCACTCAGCGTGGTACTCGAGCAGCAGCAGGGCGCGCTCGCGCTGCAGCTCTGCCAGGCCGCCCAGGCGGGCGTAGCGGGCAGTGCCGGCGATGATGGCCGAGCCGATGCCAACGATGGCCACGGTGATCATCAGCTCCACCAGGGTGTAGCCGCGGCCCATCACGCCTCCTCTCCCGCCAGCTGCAGGGTGGCTCGAGGCACCCGCACCCGCCCCAGTCCCGCACAGGCGGCGCAGTCCGTACCCTCGCAGTCCGGGCAGGCCAGAGTCTCGAGCCGCTGGTGCAGCACCCCGATCAGGGTGGCGTGGAGCACACCGGGCTCGGCAGCGAGATCGAGCATGCGCTGCACGGCTTCGTCCGCCGAGCCCGCGTGGACACCCGCCAGCACCAGGCGCCCGGTGTGGGCGGCCTCGAGGGCCAGGGCGGCCTCGGGGGCGCTGCGGATCTCACCCACGGCCAGCACGTCCACATCCTGGCGCAGCGCGGCAACGAGGGCGGCCTCGGCGGACAGCCCGCGGGCGGGACACAGCTCGACCTGGTCTACGGGGATGCCCGCCAGGCGCAGCCGCTGCTCCACTGGATCCTCGAGGCTCAGGTGGGCGTCACCGCGGCGGCGTGCGAGCCAGGCCAGGGCCGCGTAGATGGTGGTGGTCTTGCCACCGCCGGAAGGCCCCGCCACCAGCAGCAGGCCGGAGCGCGCGCCCAAGGCCTGCTCGAGGCGCCCTCGCAGCTCGGGCTCGAGGCCCAGCTGGGAAAGCTCGGTCAGGCGGCCGAACAAGCGCACCGCCGCGCGCTCGCCAGTGGCGGTGGGTAGGAAGGAAGCCCGGGCATCGGCGGTGATGCCCTCGCGGGGGATGCGGCCCTCCTGGGCGATGTCCGAGCGGTAGGGCATACAACCGCTGCGATGCTTGAGGGCCGCCACCAGCCGGGCCCCTATGGCGGAGGGCATGGCGCAGAAGTCCTGCAGCTGCCCGGCGAGGCGCAGCAGGGCCAGCACGCGCTCACCCTCCGCCACCAGGTGCAGATCGCTGGCCCCAGCGGCGGTGGCCATGTCCATCATCGCCGCCGCCGCCCGGCGTGGGGAGTGGTCCCCCGAGACGTACTCCAGCAGCGCCAAGGCGTCCTCGGCCAGCACTCCTGCAGCCTCTGGCGGCGCCAGCGCGCGGGCAACCCGCGGTCGCTCCGGCTCCGGCACCGTGCAGCGCCGGCCGGAGTCGAGGGTCACCACGCCATCATCGAAGGTGCTCATCTCATCGTAGGGCACGAGCTCGGAGCCTAGCCAGCCCGTACGCAGCCGAACGGCATCGTGGCAGGTCACACTCATCCGCCCCCCACGGCCTGGGAGTACACGAAGAAGAAGCTCCCACCCACCACCAGCATGCCCAACCCTGCCAGCACCAGCGCGACGGTGTGCACCCGGATGGTGGCGGTGGGCACCTGGCGCGCCAGGGCGAAGACGCGCTGTCGTACCAGGGCCTCGAGGGTGGCGGGCAGCGCGTCGGCGCGGGCGGCGGCGTGCAGCATGGAGGCCTCCAGAGGCGCCAGCAGCGGCGCGAGCACTGGAGGGGCCCGCCCCGCCTCGAGGGACCGGGCCAGCTCCATGGCTCGCTGCCGAGGGGCACCACGGCACCAGCAGGCGGCACCGCGCACCGCCGCCGGAAGGGGCGCGCCCGCAGCGCTCAGGACCTCGAGCCCCGCCAGGAAGGCGTAGCCGTCCAGATCGCGCCAGACCTCACCGATCCAGGGCAGGGGCACCCGCCCCAGCACGGTGGCAGCCAGCACCAGCAGCGCCAGCACCGCCAGCGCCAGGGCCAGCGCCAGCAGCGCCGGGCTCCCGGGCTCGCCGGCCAGGGGCAGGGTGGCCATGGCAGGCCCCATCACCCCGAGCACCAGGCCCGCGGTAGCCGTGATGACCACCGCCAGCACCAGCGGATAGCTGCCCGCCGCCCGCAGGGTGCGGCGATGGGAAGAGGTGGGCCCAAGCACCCGGATCAGGCCCAGCAGCGCGGCGGCCGGATCAGCAACACCCGCGGTGACGCAGGGCTCCACCAGCCGGGGATCGAGCCCCGCCCGCTCCGCCACCCGCTCCAGGGGCATCCCGCCACCCAGGTCCCGGGCCAGGGCCTGGGCGCGCTCACGGGCCAGACCCAGCGGGTGACCGTTGGCGTGCAGCCGAGCCAGGCTGTCGGCCAGCTGCTGGATAGCGGGGCTCACAGGGACACCCCGAACAACGCGACGCGGTGGTAGACCTGCACCAGCATCAGCAGGGCCAGCGCGGTGAGCAGCCCGTAGCCCACCACGCGCAGGGTGATGATCAGGCGCCGGTGAGCCGCCTCGGCGGTGGCCAGGGCTTGCTGGATCACCAGCTCCAGCTCCACGGTGTCAGCCCCCCGGCCGTCCAGGCGAGCCAAGCTCTGTGCGACGGCGTTGCGGACGTCCACCGGAGCCGCAGCGTCGTGCATCGCGGCGAGCAAGCAGGCTTGGCGGGCGCGCAGCAGGTGGGCTCGCCAGCTGCGGCGCTCCCGCACCGCCCAGCGGTCGTTCATGGCCCACAGGGTCAGCAGGACGGCCACGCCGAGCACCACGACATCGCCCAGGAAGATCGGGCCCAGGCCCGACAGCTGCTGAGAGCCCATCTCGACGCCCATCAACACCAGGCTGGGCATGACCTTGGTGTGCAGCAGCGCGCCGATCAACAGCTGCAAGGTGGCCAGCACCATCATGACGCCGAGCACCTGCAGCAGCGGGCCCTGGTAGACCGGAGCGGGGGGCAGCACCTCGAGGCGCTTCAGGGAAGGCCGCAGGGCAGCGGGCCAGCGCAGGGTCAGGTCCACCAGATCGGCCGGGATCCCCACGAGCTCGAGGCTCCGCTGCAGCTGGCCCGCTTGGGCGGCTCGGGCCGCCCGCCTGGCCGAGGGGCGATTCAGCTTCTCGAGTACGGGAGCCAGGGGCACGTCGTCGGCCAGGGCGTGGCCCGTCAGCAGCATCGTGAGCCGCGCGTGGTCCATCTCAGACCGCCCCGATGCTCGAGGTGAGCACCATGAAGGGCACCAACATCACGGCCACCATCACCGCCAGCACGGGCAGCAGCAGGAAGATCCCCAGCAGCGGGGCCAGGTGCTGGAAGACGATCTGGCTGCGTCGGCTCTCACGCACCAGCTCCCACGCCAGCTCCCGCAGGGCCTGGGGCTCGCCCACCTGCTCACGCCGCAGCTGCAGGTAGCGCCGCTGCACGGCGCCCAGCTGCCGGGTTTCCCCGTCGGCCAACAGCGCGGCGGCCCGCAGGGCCTGCGTGTGACCCGGCGCGACCTGGGGCTCGAAGCGGCGCAGCGCGACCAGGGCGGCGACCAGCAGGGGCAGCCCCAGCCAGCGCATGGCACCCAGGATCGCCACCAGCCCGGGGAGGAGGGTGTTCATGTTGAGCATGTCCGACCACACCACCGGGAGCCAGCCCACCAGGGCTGCCAGCACCAGCGGCACCCCCACGGCGATCCCCAGGTAGAGCCGAGCGGTGCGAGTGGCCGTAGCCGCCCACAGCCGGGCCTCCACACCCAGGGCCAGGTGCTCGATCTCCACGACTCCGCAGTCCCCGCGAGCGAGCAGATCCTCGAGCGGATCGCTGCTGGCGCCGGGGCTCTCGCCCTGCTCGAGGGTCCGCAGCGCGCGCCTCACCGCAGCCCTCAGCTCCCCGACAGGCAGCCCCTCGGCGGCCAGGGCCAGGGCCTGGTGGTGGGGCGTGCCCCGTTGACGGAGGGCCGCCAGCTGGCGGAGCAGGAGCGCGCGCTGCTCGAGGGGACTCATTCCAGCTCGTCGCGAATGTCGAGGCCCAGATCGCGGCCGTGGAGAGTGAACAGCGAGGCCAGGCCGTCGCGGTCGAGGTCGCCTTCGGCGGTGACCACGAAGGAGTCGTCCTCGAGCCGAACGGCGTAGCGGTAGCGCACCTCGCCGCTGACCTGGACGCCCAGTTCCCGCCAGCAGGGGACGTCCGAAGGGAAAGCGCCCGGCCCGTCGGGGATCTCGCCCTCGGGCGCGCACTCCAGGTAGCCCCCGCGGTCGCGGTAGTGGCGCAGCTCGGCGTGGGCGATGGCGTGCAGCACGGTGCGCGCCTCGTCCGCCCGGGCCCGGCGCACCAGCACGTCGTACAGGGGCACGGCCATGGCGGTCACGATGGCGATCACCGCCACAACGCAGCACAGCTCGAGGATGGTGAAAGCGCGCTTGCCGGCCACGGTCCTCCCTGGGGCGGTCGGGGCCGCCCGTCGTGGGGAGTATACACCCGGAAGGCTCGCCTACGGCTCCCCCGGACAGCCCGCGAACTCGCTCTGCTCCAAGGCGTTGCGCTCGAGGATCGCCGGATCGGGCTCCGCGCCGTGGCGCACGATGGGGTAGCGGCAGGTGCGCACGCGGTTGTCCTCGATCACCGCATAGTCACCCCGATCGGTGACCGCGATGCCGGCGTTGGCGTCGATGATGGTGTTGCCCGAGACCTGGTGCTGCGGGGCACGACCATCGAGCCACAGGGCCATGTCCAGGCTCTGAGCGATGCGGTTGTCGAGCACCTGCCAGCCCGAGCTGCCCCGGTCCAGGCGCAGGAAGAGGCCGTCTGCGGTGCTTTCGTTGCCCTGGACGAGCCCACCGCCACCCTGGGCCTCGATGGCCGTGCCATTGCGGGCGAAGCTGCTGCCAGTGACCACGGGCGAGGGCCCCGACAGGCGCAGGGCCACCACGTTGCCGTGGAACTCGGTGTCACGGATCTCGGCCGCGCCCCGGATGTCCAGGGCCACCTCGGTGGGCAGGACCCGGCCGTCGTCACCGAGCCGGATGAAGCCGCCCTGGGCCACCGTGGCGCCCCGCAGCTCCACCCGGCTGCCAGACTCGGCCAGGATGTGGAAGCCGTCCCGGGCCTGGGACGCCGCCAGCACAGCATCGGTGAGGCGCAGCGTCGCGCCCGAGCGCACCAGCACCCTGGGCGGGGTGCCATCGGCCGCCGGCCGCAGAGTCAACGAGCCCCCAGAGAGGCTCAGCTCGCCTCGCAGCTCGAGATCCCCGGAGTGGGAGACGTGCTCGCCCTCGAGGGCGAGGTCCTGCACCGAGCCCCCGGTCTCCAGCTCCCGTGCAGGCGCAGGAGAGGCTGGCGCCTCGACGGGCTCGGGGCTGAGGGCCAGGGTGGGAGGAAGGCAGCTGGGAGCCTCGGGCTCGGCCCAGCCGGGCAGCGATGGGGCCTCGCCGGGGTTCAGCGCTACCAGCGCAGGCCGCACCGGGCATGTGGCCATCTTCACCGAGGCGCCGCCCACGTCCAGGCTCAGGTACAGGGCGTCCAGCTGCTCTCCGGTGAGTGTGACGTCCACGGGCACCCGCAGATCCACGAGGGCGTAGCCGTCCTCCCGCCTACCGCCGGTTCCCTCGATGACCGGATCGACCACCGGCACCGCCGCCAGGGGCCCACCCGGCCCCGGGGCGTTCAGCCCCAGCTGGCCACGGCCCGAGCCCGAGTACCACCACAGCCGGTAGAGCACCTCGTGGACTCGCAGCTGCTCGGGGCGCTGGAGCCCAGCCTGGGAGCCGAAGGCAACCACCGAGCCGCAGCTGCGTTCCTCACCCGCGGTGGGGGGCTGGCGGCTCAGGGAGCCGAAGTCGTTCGAGTTGATGTCCACCCGGCCGAACTGCACCGCGGGACCGGGGCGGCCCTCGCGCAGGTAGAGCACCAGGGGCTCGGGTCCGCTCTCGGGTGCCGTGCAGCCGGCCAGGGCCAGCGCGAGCAGGGTCAGGAGGCGGGAGCGGCTCACCGGAACATGGCTCCGTGAGAGCCCTCGGGCGGGTAGTCCAGGATGGGGATCTCGACACCCACGATGGGCTCCACCCCCACCCGGACGAGCTCGGAGACGCCCACCGGATCGTCGGCGCCGGGGCCCGTGTAGTCGTGGTCGATCACGGCAACCAGGCGGACCTTGCCCAGGTCGGGGGGCAGCTCGAGCTCGAAGGGCCCCAGGCCGTTGCAGATGGTGTGGTACACGCCCTTCAGGCTGCCGTCGGTGGACTCGGCCATGGCGTCGATGAGCAGAGCCCCGCCGTGGCTGCCGGTGTAGTGCGTGGTGCCCGTGATCCGGACGCCGCCACCCGGCTCGAGGCCGTGGGCCTCCACCGACATGGCGGTGGCGGGACAGCGCGCCGGGTTGCCCTCGACCGAGCGGTTCAGGGGAGCAACCTCGGCGGGTTCGGAGCTGCCAGGATCGTCCTGGGGCACGAGCTCCGCAGGCTCCACAGGGCCCTCACCGCGGCCGAAGATCAGGAAGTACTGAGAGCGCTGGGTGATGGGGTGGCGCTCGATGAGCTCGAAGCCGAAGGGGGCAAGCTGCTCGACGATCTGCTGCTCGTCCACCCCGCGACCGTTGGCGTGCTCCTGGGTGGCCTCGAGGACCACCAGCTTGCCGTCGGGCTTCAAGGAGGCGTGGATGGAGCTGTAGAAGCCACGCAGGCTGTCCATGTAGTGGTTGTTCTCCACCACCCCGGGGCGGGCGAACAGGTGCACGTCGCACAGGAAGGCGAAGTCGGAGCTGTCGGGCTCGAGCAGGGTGTGGGCGTAGGCGGAGTAGACCAGGTGGATGTTGGACACCCCCCGCTCGAGGATCCGGTCCTTGACGAAGTAGACCGCGTTGGGATCGGAGTCCACGCAGTACACCAGGCCCTCGGGCCCCACCACGTCGGAGAAGTGGAAGGAGAAGTACCCGGCCCCACAGCCCACATCGGCCACCACATCCCCGGCCTCGAGCCCCATCAGCCGCATGACCTCCAGGGGCCTCTGGGTGGCGTCGCGGCTGGCGGCGCCTTCGGTCTGCAGCTTCTGCAGCCCGTGCTTGCCCTCCTGGGTGCGGGCCGAGGTGGTGACGATGGTGACACCGTCCTCCACGGTGACTACCCGCTCGTAGTGGTCCTCCACCTCCAGCCACTCGTCGGCCTGCAGCCCGTTGGCGGGCGGGGGGCCGGGCTCGAGAGCGCCGGAGGGATCGGCGTGGGGAGACGGGGCGGGCGCAGGCACGGGCTCCGGGGTGGGCGCCTCGGGGCTGCCGCAAGCGAAGAGGGCGAGGAGCGGGAGGAGGTGGAGCATGGGTGCTCAGTAGTTTCTCCCCCCCGGGTTATCCACAGCCCATGCCGACATCCCCGGGCACCACCCCCGCCGCCCCGCCGCCGCCTCGGTTCGACAGCCTGGGCCTGCTGCTGGCGCTGGGCCTGCACCTGCCGGTGCTGGGGCTGCTCTTCGCAGATGCCCTGCGCGGTGCTGGGCGCATCGTCGGGGCGGTGACCACCGAGACCTGGGCCTTCGTCTGGCACCACTGGTGCTTCCAACACGAGCTGCTGGGCGCTGGACGCTTCCCCTATCGGCTGGACATCCTGGACCACCCGGCCGGTGGCACCCTGTGGGTCAAGGACCCCTTCTGGGCCATCACCCTGCTGCCGATCCAGGCGGCCGGCGGTGTGCCGGCGGCGGTGTTGACGGAGCAGGTGCTGCTGTTCCTCCTGGCTGGAGCGGGCCTGTTCCTGCTGGCGCGGGAGCTGGGCGCCAGCCGCTGGCCCGCGGCCCTGGCCAGCCTGGCGTTCTCCTTCCACCCCCACATGCTGGGCGAGGCCTACAACGGCAACCTCGAGGCCTTGGCTGCAGGCTGGATGCCCCTGGCCGCCTGGGGCCTGCTGCGGGCCCTGCGCCGGGCCAGCTGGCCCTGCGCCCTGCTGGCGGGACTGCTGGTGTTCCTGCTGGCCCTGAACAACCCCTACTTCGGCTTCGCCCTGGCCCTGGCCCTGCCCCTGCTGGTGGCGGTGGGCCTGTGGGCCTGGCGTGGGGAACGGCCGGTGTGGGCGCGCATCGGCGCCATCGTGGGGGGCGGGCTGGCGGGCAGCCTGGCCTTCCTGCCCATCGCGCGGCTGGTGAGCTCGAGCCTGGCGTCGGAGGACAACCTGGCCCTGGTGGACCCCCAGATTCCCCTGCGCCCACCCAACACCAGCGATCTGCTCCATCTCTTCCGCCCCTTGGCCGACCTCCCCCTGGCGGAGGTCCAGCCCCCCTTCCAGGATCTCATCTACCCCGGCTTCGCCCTGCTGCTGCTGGCGGTAGCGGCGCCGGCCCTGCTGTGGTGGAGCGGTCGGGATCGAGAAGGGTCGCGAGCCCCGCTGTGGATGGCGGGCAGCGCCGCGGTGCTCGGGCTGCTGTTTCTGGTGCTCAGCCTGGGACCCGTGCTGTGCTGGCAGGGCCAGCCCGTGGGCGCCCCGGACGACATGATCTTCCTGCCCTGGGCCTACCTGGCGGGCGGAGGCACCCTCATCTCCCGCATGACCCTGCCCCACCGCTTCGCCGTGCCCGAGGGCATGTTCCTGGCCCTGGGCCTGGCCTTCGCCCTGCAGGCCATCGGCGGGCTGCTGGCCCGCGTGCGACCGCAGGCCCGCCCCTGGCCGGGACGCCTGGCCATGGCGGGCGTCACCGCGGCCGTGCTGGCCGAGATCCTCCTCTACCCGCCCTACGAGCTACCCCTGGCCACCATGGAGCTGCTGCCCTCGCCCCACGCCCAGGTGCTGGCCGAGGCGGAGATCCCAGGGGCGGTGCTCAACCTGCCCATCTACCGGGGGGGCAACGACAAGCGGGTCTACTTCTGGCACCAGGTGGTGCACGACCGGCCCATCGACATGGCCATCCGGGTGGGTGTGCCCCCCACCATCGCCCGAGAGCTGCCCTTGGTCGCCGCCATCGAGGCCACCCAGCACGAGGACGCCAGCTACCTGTGGCCCGAGCCCCCAGGTGGTCAGAGCTGGAGCAGCGAAGGCCTGCAGGGCATGGGCTACGCCTTCGCGGTGCTGCACGCCCCCTTCCTCACCGAAGAGCAGCTCGGCTCCTGGTTGGTGGGCCTGGAGAGCTTCCTGGGCCCCGGCCTGGCCTTCGACGACGGCGCCGTGATCTACCCGCTGGACCCGGCCCAGCGCCCAGCCCTCGAGGCCATCGCCCAGGACCAGGACGGCTACGCCGTGGGCTAGGGCGACGGCGGCGACGTCAA